>JAILOA010000375.1 GCA_024691065.1 Lachnospiraceae bacterium
TAAATACTTTTGAATATTTAAATAGGCTAACTATATAATTATAAATACCATTGAGGGTTTAAATATTATTAACCATATGATTATGAATACCTGTGAATGCTTAACATAGTTAAGTCGTCAAACTGTGGAGCGGTTCCAACGAATTTATCAATATCCTTTGTCATCTTATCAAGAAGCTTGTCCGGATTATCACTTTCGCAGGTATTTAGACTTTCTAGCATTCTATCAGTTCCGAAAAGCTCATCGTTAGCATTGGTTGCTTCAGCAGCACCGTCAGTATAAACAAATATCGAATCGCCCGGCTCTAAATCAAATTCATAGCTCTTGAATCTCATTCCATCCATAATACCGATTGCAACACTATGCTTATCCTTAAATAATTCGAATTGTCCGTTAGCTTTCTTAATCATTGGATATTCATGACCGGCATTCGCTGCATTTACATGACCTGTTTTAAGGTTGATAACACCAATCCAAACGGTTACGAACATATTATCATTATCGGTCTCACATATTCCCTCATTTGTCTTTGTTAATATATCCGCCGGATCTGTATTTGAAACAGAACTGTTTTTAACAAATGTCTTGGATATCATCATGAAGAGAGAAGCAGGAATACCTTTACCGGAAACGTCTGCAATTACAAGGCAAAGATGGTCTTCATCTATAAGGAAGAAGTCATAGAAGTCACCGCCGACTTCCTTTGCGGGATCCATGGAAGCACAGAGCTTATAACCGTCTAATTCAGGATATACACTAGGAAGTACGCCTCTTTGAATGGTTGCAGCTACGTCAAGCTCAGCGGCAGTTCTTTCTTTTTCTTTGGCGAGCTTTACATTTTCTTCCGTATAACGATCAATGGCAAGCGTCATATCCGATATATCATCAGCGAGCACACCAAATTCATTTCGGGTTTTTATTTTTGATAATTTTGCATTAGCAGTTTGACTATCCTTTGTTTTAATATATTCCTGAAGTATAACCTTGATTTTATTAAGAGGTCTTATGGACATTATATAAACAAATATAATTACCAAAGCTCCGGCAATAACGAACCCAAGGAAACTAAATGCAATTAATAGAATAACATTTTCAAACAAAGGGGCATAAATTTCATTAAGGTCATATGAACATCCAACTAAAATAACCCTGCCATTGTCAAGAGTGGTTTTTATATAGGCATTGTAGGAGTCTTTTTTGTCATAAATACCTATCTGGGCATATAAATTATCTTCAAAAAGGTCTTCATTATAAAAATTTTCAAGAGTTTCATCGTCCATTTTAATATCAGTACCTAAAGGTATGTTTTTAAATTTAAAATCATCAACAAGTTCTTTACAGTCATTTCCGCTGAAGTAGATATATCTGAAACTTTCTTTATCAGTAATATCATAGCAAAATACATTTATATATCTTTGTAAAAGAGTATCATTATAAAATTCACGAGAAACGAGATAATAAACATATTTTGCAAGTGCCGAACGTTCCGGTTCTTTCAGTAGCTCAATATCTTCTTCTGTATAATTTTTTATTTCTTCTTCCCAATTAAAATCATTTAATTTAGTGTCAATATATACAGATTCATCATTGAAAAAAGTTTTCATTGAATCCGGATTTTCGGCCCAATAATCCATATACCAGTTAATAGCCTTATATTCCAAAAGTTTGTTAGTTAAGTTTTCAAGGTCAGGTTTAATCATATCATCCTTCGACTTTAAAAACATAGAAGTTCCCTGGAAGAAAGTAGTAAAGGCACTGATCAAAATTACAATAGTAAAAATCAAAAAAAGAACGCCACCGACCTGGAATAACAATTTTTTCCTTTTCGGACGTCTTTTCTTTTGATTCATTTGCGTGGATTGTGTAGCAATGCCGGATGATTGCGAACCGGAGTTTTGAGATTGAGTATTTCCGGATGAAGCTTGTACTTCGGCGTTTTTGTCATCGGTTGATGCATTTTTATTCTTATTCTTTTTCATTTTTTGATTCTCCTTGTGAATAAATTTTGTTTTATTCGAAAAATAATATATTTAATTATAAAATAATAAAAATAAAAATGCAATAAATAAAGTGGGATTGAATAAATTATCTATTATCGATTTTTTCAGGATAGAGGTCGTGATTTTTTAATCTTTCAAATGCAACATCAGCCCAAACAGTCCCTTCTTTTCCGTAATTGCAATATGGATCGATTGATATGCCGCCTCTTGGAGTAAACTTTCCCCAAACCTCAATATATTTCGGATCCATAAGTTTAATTAAATCCTTCATAATAATATTTACACAATCCTCATGAAAATCACCGTGATTACGGAAACTGAAAAGATAAAGCTTTAAGGACTTGCTTTCAACCATAAGCTTTCCGGGTACGTAGGAAATAGTAATTGTTGCAAAGTCAGGCTGTCCGGTAATAGGACAAAGAGAGGTAAACTCAGGACAATTAAATTTTACAAAATAATCATTGTCCGGATGCTTATTTTCAAAGGTTTCAAGAATAGCCGGATTGTAATCGGAAGAGTATTCTACATTTTTGTTACCTAAAAGGGTTAAACCATCATTTTCTCTGTTCATTATTTTTCTTGTATAATCCAATTATTCATTCATGGGGATTGGATTTACTTTTCCTTTCGTTTTAATCAATGAAAATATCATTTGCGAGAAATGCTTTCTTTCTGTCGATACAGGTTGCGCATTTCCCACAAGGCTTTTCGCCACCTTCGTAGCAGCTCCATGTAAGCTCGTAAGGAACATTTAATTCTTTTCCAATCCTTACTACTTCGGCCTTGTTTTTATCTATAAATGGAGCGACTATTTTGAGTGATTTGCCACTTCCTTCGTAAACTGCAGTGTTCATAGCATTATTAAATGCCTCACTGCAATCAGGGTAAGCATTTCCGGCTGCATCATCACTGTGAGCTCCGTAGTAAATTACCTCACATTCCTTTGAAATGGCGATGGCAGCGGCCGCAGAGATAAACAGACCATTTCTGAAAGGGATATAGGTATCGACCGGAGAACCATTGGTTTTCTTAAGCTGCTCATCATAGCTTTCTTCAGGAATGTCCTTATCGGAATGCTGTAAAAGCGAGCTGTTACTAAATTCAAACATTGGTGCGAGGTCGATGCTTAAATGCTCTACATTATAGTGGTTCGCTACATTTTCCGAAGCCTCAAGCTCTTTCGAATGCTTTTGTCCGTATGAAACGGAGAGTGCAATTACATTTTCACTGCCATATTTATCAACTGCGAGTGCGAGACAGGTAGTGCTGTCAACGCCACCGCTTGAAAGTACAAGTGCTTTTGCCATGGTTACCTCTTTTCTTTTTGTTGGTGATAGTTACATTCAAATAAGCCATAAATTAACGAATCATCATCCAGAGATTAGAGTCGTTCTCGAATTTTCCGCGAAGTGTTTCGGTGTGTGTCTTTGCTGATGGCTTGCAGATCCCGCGGGCGGTCATACAGCTGTGGGATGCATCTATAAGTACGGCAACATCGGGAGATCCGGTAACTTCAGCGATGATATCGGCAATGTCGGAACCGATTCTTTCCTGGAGCTGAAGCCTTTTACCTACCATATCGGCGATTCTTGCAATTTTACTTAAGCCAATAACTTTGCCTTGAGGAATATAAGCAACGGTAACAGTCATATCATACATCAGAGCAAGATGATGCTCACAGTGGCTGAATATTTCTATATCTTTCACAACAACGATGTTATTACCGTTTGAAGCACATTCCTCTTCAAAGGATTTATTAAACATCTCAGCAATCTCATGATTTGTGTAATTCATTCCTTCAAAAAGCTCTTCATACATATTTGCAACTCTCTGAGGGGTCTCCAAAAGACCCGGGCGATTAGGATCATCGCCGAGTGCAACAAGTATTCCTTCGATATGTTTCTTAATTGCTTCTTTATCAATAGCCATTTTATTTACCTTTCAAACCTTTCATTTAAACACCTCTTGCATTTGGGTCCCAAATAACCTTATGCATTTGAAGTTGTAATGTTACATCGTTCATTAAATTATCTTTCATATATTCAACCATAGTATCAGGATTTATTTCACCGAATACGGGGCTTAGATATACATTACAATGCTTCGTAAGCTCGTATTTATCGATGATTTCCTTCGCACGGTCAAGATCCTTTTTATTAGCACAAACAAATTTCACAGTATCATTTTTTCCTAACAAGCTAAGATTATTTTTATTCATATAACTTTCCATATTACTGAATGGAAGTTTATAATCCATAGTCATCGACGGCCGGTTATCTATATCCATAAACGGCATTAAATCAATGCTACCGTTGGTTTCAATTTCTATATAGAGCTCCTTATCTTTAGATAGAAGAGTAAGCAGTTCGTAAATTCCATCACGAAGAAGTGGTTCACCACCGGTCAAAGTAACATTTTTAATCCCGGAAGCCTTGATTTTATTGTAAATGTCATCGGCTGACATAAGGGTATAGCTTACATTTTCTTCATTAGCCCATTTGGTATCGCAAAAAGAACAATTCAGATTGCAACCTGCGAATCTAACAAAGAATGCAAGCTGTCCGGAATGTGTTCCCTCGCCGTTAATGCTTATAAACATTTCAACAACCTTAAACATAATATAACCTCGAAATTGGATTCTTTTTATACTTGAAACAACTTCAAACATAAGTAAAATGTGAGTTAAACTTAATTAAAACAACTGCAAATATCAGTAAAATAAGAGTTAAATAAATCTGAAACATATAAAAAAATGTTAAACAATTTTATTTACTTCTCATATATAGCATAATTTGTCGGTGTTTCATAAACAATTACGCTCTTAACCGGGAAGTTAAGCTCTGACATTTTATCAAAAAAATATTTTGAAAATTCCTCGGCGGTAGGTCTGAAATCAACTTCCACCATTAGAAAATTCTCTTCTTTTAATGCTTCAATTGTCTTTTCCTTAAGGCTTCCTTTTTCATAAATAAGTTTATGATCCAGGGAGTCCGCAAGGCCTTTCAATGTATTTTTAATATCGGAAAAATCAGTAATCATTCCGCGGCATTGACCTTGTTGCTTAAGGGTTTCGCTCTCGATTTTAACAACAATTTTCCAACGGTGACCGTGGATGTTAGAGCATTTTCCTTCGTAACCCTTTAAAAAATGGGCACTGTCAAAATGTGCTTCTGTTGTGATATAGTACATATTTTCAACTCCAAAAATAATTAGTCTCCACAAATAGTTATTTAAAAAATTATGTGTAATAATAGTGGGGATAGTGTGAATTTCATAACCGGGACTGTCATAACTAAAACTGTCATAACTGAAACTGTCATAACCAAGACTGTATAGATAATATAAAAAAAGCAGACTATTAGTCTGCATCACAAAAAAATCCTTATTAATGCAGTCCTGGTTTTGTTTATAGACAGGATGGTACAAATGAACTGTCTTTAGCTTGATTATATGCATTAATACTTATAAAGCTTTCATCAAGCCTTTATTATATTACATAAAAACCAATGCATTGTCAAACAAAATTTAAAAAAATCCATATTTTATCGTATGTTTAATGTGATTATGAAAACAATTAATAAATCTTAAATAATAAAACAAA
>JAILOA010000390.1 GCA_024691065.1 Lachnospiraceae bacterium
AACATATTTTTTAAGAGATAATATTTTAAATACATTTCCTGAAAGTATACAAAACACAAAAAAGCATCTATAATACATTTCCTGAATGTATACAAAACACAAAAAAGCATTTATAATACATTTCCTGAATGTATACAAAACACAAAAAAGCATTTATAATACATTTCCTGAATGTAACCAAAAAACACCAATAAATGAAAGATTTGTAATTATTATGCCCTTGAATTCAATTGACATCCTTCAGGAAGTCGGATTTGATGATATAGAAGCCCATGAAAAAGCTCTTAACAAGAGACTTATAGACGGTCTTAAGAAGATGCCAAGGTTTCACAGGTTGAGGATTTCTTCCTGAAAACACCAAATCCTGCATACTAATTTTTAAAAAGTCAAAATTTTTTAGAAAAATGCAGACTGATTATTTATATTATTCCAAAAAAACTGCATAACAAAAAAACATTTAGAAAAATGCAGACTGATTATTTATATTATTCCTAAAAAACTGCATAACAAAAAACATTTAGAAAAATGCAGACTAGACTGATCTTTTATATTATTTAATAAAAGACTACATAACATAAAATCTAATAAAAAGCCTGCCGAAAGGCGCATAAATAAAGGCTGCCGGTTACGGATAAACTTCCGTAACCGACAGCCTTTTATATGTTTTAAATCAAAAAGCTTTAATCAAATCGATGCATAAATATACATCCATAATCTTTAAAAACTAATCCCTCCTGCATCTGCATGAGCTATTCACGTAATGTCTTTTTCCTTCTTTTTTCTGCATACATTTTCTCATCCGCGACTGACTTCATCTGTTCAAAGTCCTCCATCGATGTAAGTGTACGGGTTACATATCCACAGCTGCATCCTGCCTTGTAAGGCAGTCCGGAATTAAGATTGAAGGCATCCAATTTCAGCTGTAATTTCATAAGCAACTCATCTACATTTAAATCATCGACATGCGGGAAAAAGCTTAAAAATTCATCTCCGCCTGTTCTGATATTTACGGAATTTTCAGGAAATGCCTGGCTTATTGCTTTGGCAACCGCGGAGATAACCTCATCTCCTCCCTCATGACCGTATTTATCATTTACTATTTTCAGATTATCAACATCCGAAACAATACATGTAAATAAAAGTTTATCTTCAATTGCATCTAAAATAACATATTTTTCCTTCTCCATTCCACGCCTGTTATAAAGACCTGTAAGAGTATCCTTGGTATATAAATCATCCAGCTTTTTAAGCACAAACATCAATTCATTTTTCATATAATAGCTTCCGACATTGTTTGCAAGCTGCATAACCCATGTTCCGTAAAGGTCGCCGACATCCGTAATTACGCTGTCCTGCTCTATTGAAACATACCCAAGAAATCTGTCTTTAAAATACATCGGTGAGAATAAAGCAAAGCAAGGTTTTTCATTATTCAATATATCAATCGGAAGATAATTTTCCGTTGGAAATGTAGTTCTGCTTTCTATATCATGCCCGAACCCGGACATCGAAACCATATTTTTAGTAAGTCCGTATATGCCTTCATTTGAAAGACTATCCGATGACATCTCCGGATCTATCTCCAGGTTGTCACATATACAGAAAAACATCCTTTTAATTTTGAAAAAATCCGCCCACTCATCTACAGTAGTATAAATATCTATTGAGTTTGATGCATTTGCAAAAAGCATATTCATCTTCTGAAGATTAAAATTAAAGAACTGAAAATTCCAAATTGAAGAATATTTTCTCTTAAGGAAACCAACAGCATCCTTTGCATTATCCGGATTACAACCGCAGGACCTGTTTATAATAAGCTTTGCATCTACATCTACAGTATCCGGGATATCCTCTCCATCAAATACTTTCTCCAGAACTTCTACGGCCCGCTCTCCGGCTCCGGTAAAATCCCTCTTGGCACTTGTAATGGCAGGTTCACTTATATAAATATCCTTTACCCCGTCAAAACCTGTAATTGCAACATCCTCCGGAACTCTGTACCCTAAAGATTTTAAGCAATCCAATCCAAACATAGCCATGGTATCGCTTGCATATACAATAGCCTCCGGCTTTTTCTCAGCCTTCATAAACTCTGCCGTAACATCACTTGCAGGTGTCCAGAATTGTCCGTAACCTATACGTTCCTCCTCGACAGGAATCCCGTGTTCTGTAAGCACACGTTTATAGGCATCGAGACGCTCTTCGGTCTGAGGATTTCCCGGAAATCCGCCCACAAAATTAATGGTACGTAACCCATGCACCTCAACCAGATGCCTGACTATAAGCTCCATAGCATTTACATCGGATAAATTTATATTGCACATGGCAATATGACTATCATCATTGATATTAATGGTCGGAATTTTTCTTTTTGTTGCTTCAAGTATAATTCTATCCGGCATTTTTGAATCGAGAAAATTTTCTCCCAACAAAATAATACCATCTGTTTTGTCATAATTAATTAAATTAAAAATCTCGTTTTCCCCATCTATAATAGATATATTAGGGGTATCATTTTCAGCCAGATTCGGTTTTCGCATTAGAGGATGGAAAACCAGCAGGTTTATATTATCTTCAGCACATCTCTTTCTTACACCCTCAACAATCAATGTTTCACACTCTTCATCATAGCTGGTGACACACATTACAATTGTTTTTCTCTCCATAGGCTCCCCTTTAATGTTAAAATATGCATTTACAAGTGATAGTTACATTTATGATAACATATATTTATTATAATTACCACTATTTTAACAAAAAAAAGCGTTTTATGTCGTTTATCCCGGCATAAAGCGCTTTAATTTATTATTCCTGCTCATTTAACAGTTTATAAATATTTTCCGCGGCTGTAAAGCCCAGCTCATTATAACCCAATTGAGTATAATGAACCGTAGGATGCACATCTGCCGGCTTTTCCGGCATAATAACACCTGTTTTGTTTCTGCAGTTATTTTTATCAAGATATTCTTTTCCGTACTTATTTTGAAAATACTCTTTAACCCCTGAATCGTTAACCCATAGCTCAGTAATATTACTTACATTATAAATCTTACTATACTTCTTACTGTTACTTTCACACCTTAAGCGAACATAGAGAATTTATATAACCACCCTGTTCTTACCGTTTTTCTTTCCGAGATACAGTTTCTCATCCGCCGCTGATATCCAGCTGTCATTTGATAAACTTTTATCATACGATTTTACTCCTATTGTAATGGTGATATGTAATGTATCTCCTTCATACTTAAATTCTTCACTCTCTATCTTCTTTCTCAACTTTTCCAATATATCTGTTTTAATAGTTTCATTGGTAGAAATAACGATAAATTCCTCGCCTCCCCAACGGCAAACTATACAATCCGTACAAACCTGTTCTGTAATCTTTGCCATTTGATGCAATATATAATCTCCGCAATTGTGACCGTAGGTATCATTTACCTTTTTAAAATCATCTATATCAAGAATAGCAAGCCAGCTATTCTCCAATGCAGCTTTCTCCCTGCTTTCCAAGGACCCCAGAAGATAATGCCTGTTATATAATCCTGTGAGATTATCAACCATTGCCATTTTTTCGAGCTTTTCCTCGGAATTGGTTGCGACATAATGATAAAGATAAACATATAGTATAACTATCGCAAATGCTACAATGGAATTAAATGCTATGAGTACATTTTCCCCTGTTTCGGAAATCCTATAAAGCGGTTCATTAATTGTACCGTAAATATACATAACCGCATAGCTGATTACATGGATTGCAATAGTCGGAAACATTGGCAATTGCTTCTTCAGCACCCTGTCATGAAGATAACAATTATAACTTATGCAAACAAGCATACCTAAGGAATAGACCTGAAATAGAGGTTTTAGGCCAAGACTTATTATACCTACTATCATCATCAAAAGAATTACCGAATAAATAATTACAGTAGAAATCAGATAATGTTTTTTAAGAATCAAAACGATATTTGTACTGTTTATAACAAGCTTTACATATATCAGATACCTGATAAGAGGCAAATCATAAATTATGCCAAACACCAAAAAAAATACATCCGTGAACAGCAAAACTATTCCAAATAACAACGTCAGATCCTTAATAAATATATTTTCTTTGTCTAATTTATTCATATCTGTCACCTCTCTCGAGCTGATTTATGTCTAAATAATTATGCCTGTATAAGCTCTACCGTATCCTTAATTACAACAATTAAATTCTCATGGTTTTTCTTTATATATTCGATATCATTTGCATTTGCAGCTTTCTCCATGGCCTCTGTTTTCTTAAATGCCATCTCTGCTCCTATCATCTTGGAATTACTTTTCAATGCATGCACCAATATTTCATAGTCATGCCATTTTTTGTCGTTAAAAAGTGATGATAATGTATCGATTTTATTTGGGCAGGACTTACTATAATCCTTGACCATTTCACAATACATTTTCTTGTTTTGTCCACAAAAGCCTATGCCGGAAGCTGTGTCAAACCCCTTAGCTTCAAGGCGTTTTAATTTATATGTCATTTCTTTATCGTCTGCTCCGGCCGGCGATTCTTTTGCTTCGCCAACCGGTTTAGCTACTAATTCCATTGCTTCGCCACCTGTTCCGGCCGCAAATTCCATCACATCATTATCTGATTTATCTATAGCATCCGGCGTGAACTCCATCACTTCGTCATCCACTCCGGCCGCAAATTCCATAACTTCATCACCGCCACCTGCCGTATCATCCGCTCCGGCCGCAAATTCCATTGCTTCGCCACCTGTTCCGGCCGCAAATTCCATCACATCATCATCTGATTTATCTATAGCATCCGGCGTGAACTCCATCACTTCGTCATCCACTCCGGCCGCAAATTCCATCACATCATTATCTGTTTTATCTATAGCATCCGGCGTGAATTCCATCACTCCTTCATCCGCTCCGGCCGCAAATTCCATAACATCATTATCTGATTTATCTATAGCATCCGGCGTGAACTCCATCACTCCATCATCCGCCCCGGCCGCAAATTCCATAACTTCATCACCGCCACCTGCCGTATCATCCGCTCCGGCCGCAAATTCCATTACTCCTTCATCCAAAGCAATGTCTCCGGCCTTTTCCGTTACATTTTTATCTTCTTCGTAAGCCCCTTCAGGCAAATACTTCTCCAGACACCTTGCCAACTGCTTTATATTAACGGGCTTCGACATATAATCCGAAAATCCCTCATTCAGATAATTCTCTCTTGCCCCAACTACAGCATTGGCGGTAAGAGCTACAATATAAGTATTTTCGGAAATAAGCTTTTCATCCCTGAGAGCCTTTAATGTCTCTATACCGTCCATCTCCGGCATCATATGATCAAGCAAAACTATATCATAAATCTTATCCTTCATATACTGCAAGGTTTCTTTTCCTGATTCAGCCAGATCCGGTTTGATTTTAAAAAGCTTAAGCATGTTTTTAACAACCTTAAGATTCATTTCATTATCATCAACAACCAGAATTCTTGCCTTCGGCGCCGAAATCAAATCCTCTTTTTTAACTATAATATGTCTGTTATTAAGTTTTTCTGTCAGGTTACCTATCGGAGTAGAATCAGCAACAACCTGCTCGAGCTCAAAAGAAAATTCCGAGCCGACTCCGTAGGTACTATCTACCTTAAGGGAACTTCCCATCATATTTAAGAGATTGGTAATTATCGATATACCAAGACCGGTTCCCTCGATATTATGATTTCTGATTTCATCCAATCGCTCAAATGATTCAAATAATCTGACTGTATCCTCTTCCTTGATTCCTATACCTGTGTCCTTAACAGCTACATAGATCCTGATTTTATCGGCATATTTTTCCGCTACACGAACGGTAAATCTTATATAACCCTTCTCCGTATATTTAACAGCATTAGTCAAAAGATTCATAATCACCTGGGATACACGGACATTATCTCCAATCAGCGCACAAGGAAGATTTTCATCCACATCAATTTCAATCCTAAGTCCCTTATCATCCGCTCTTTGTGAAATAGTATTAACAAGATCATGAATAAAAGATGCTGTATCATACTTAACCGGCACAATACTCATCTTACCATCCTCAATCTTTGAGAAATCCAGAATACTGTTTATCAAGGTTAACAAAGTATTGCCGGCAGAATCAATATTGTTGGCATATTCCAATATATCTTCATTCTTAGCCTCTCTCAGAATCATTTCATTCATGCCGAGCACAACATTTATAGGAGTCCTTATTTCATGGGACATCTGTGCCAGGAATACACTCTTGGCCTCATTTGCAACTTCAAATTTGGATATTGCATTTACTTCCTTTGTGATATCCGAAAATACGCAGATATAACAAAATGTTTCATTAAAATTATCCTTTACAGCACTGATTTGCACGGAATAAGCCGTAGTCTCCTTTTTATCCCACAGTTTAATGTTATAAATTTTATCCTTGGATTTTTCAAAGGCTTCCTTCACATTATCCTTATCCATACTGAAAAAATCATCCAGCTCCTGCATCTCATTTTCATTATAATCTTCACTATGCCTTACATAATCATTTACAAGAGCAGATTTTTGATTAATGTCAAATATAATTATACCGGTCTCGATAAAATCAAAAATCTTTTCCTTAATGTTACCCATCCTTATATCAAACGAACTGAGCTGGGTGGCACCATACCACATAACTATCGCACAGGTCGCTGCACCGATACCCGAAGTAGGCACTCCGTACTGCCCAATAGCCGGTAAAAGCGTATCCGGAACCGTAAAAAACAGCAATATAAAATTAGAAAGAAAAACAAATGCAAGAAAATGTCTCAAACGCTTAACCTTATTACTTATTATCCAGGTAATACCAAAATAAATAAGTGTAAGGAAAATCAACAAAATGTATATACCGTGCAATTTTCTTATTAAACCATAATCATTATTAGCCTTCCACGTAGTATATCCATTCATTCTATAATAAAGATCCATTCCATTTTTGGAATAAAAAACAAAATCAACAATCGAAATAACCAGGCAAAAAACTTTGGCATTTCTTACAAAAACCTTTTTTGCCGCCGACATTTCCGAAACCAGAAATACCTCAGTGGTCAAAAAAGCATTTATGGAAAATACACCTAACTTCCTGATATAATCACAATATTCCAGCTCATATGTCATCCCGATTATTCCGTAACTAAGACACCACAGAGCCGAAAAGACACCACATGCACATATGTAAAGTCGTATATTTCCCGCGGATATTCTATTTCTGAAGAAAAAGCTTATACCCATAACCCCGGCAATAGTACCGATTATGAGTAAAATATAATTTACGATTATCATATATCTACCCCATACAGAAAAGCCCGAAAATTCTTTATTCTTCCTTCATTTTAAATTCCTTATCTTCATCTATCATCTCAATCATGATTTTTGCAAATGCCGGATCAAACTGAGTTCCCGTGCAATTTACAATCTCTTCCCTGACAAGCTCCTGTGAAAGCGGATATCTGTAGCTTCTGTGGCTTGTCATTGCATCATAGGCATCCGCAACCGCTATTATTCTTGCCTCCACCGGAATGTCCTCTCCCTTAAGACCTTCCGGATAACCGGTTCCGTCAAAACGCTCATGATGATATTTTGCAGCAAGCGCAAGCTTTGGATTTTCCTGAATCTTACTTAAGATACCATAGCCCAGAGTAGTATGAATCTTGATAATATCATACTCCTCATCCGTAAGCTTTGCAGGCTTATTAATAACAGT
>JAILOA010000019.1 GCA_024691065.1 Lachnospiraceae bacterium
TGGATAAGATTAATGAACGAATTGAGAGCGGAGAAATAATCGAACAGAAGGCGTGGGAGATGATAAAAGAGCTAAACTCCTACAGCGAAGAGCGACTTAACAGCGTTGCATTGATAAATGCAGAGAGAGAATATACTTACCGACAAATGTTCCGCTTGTGGGATAATTACGCTGAGGTGTTTTCGGCATTAGGAATAACTGAAGCAAATAACTCCAGGGTGGGGCTTATATCTTCGAATGATATGGAATCGACAGTTACATTTTATGCTTTAAATATGATGAATGTATCGGTAGTTATGCTTAGTCCGTTAGAAGATGCCAACAGTGAAAGATTCAAAATGGCAATTAAAAAGCTGGGAATCACAGATATTCTTTTAGCTGAAAGAAATATAACCGAAAGAGCACTTTCATCGGTAATGAAAATTAAAAATGAATTGGACATTAAAAATGTTATTATACTTGATACTGTTATCGGCGGCTTGTTAGCAACCGAACATGATATAATAAAAGCAAATATTAAATATAACAGACTCAAACAATTCCAAGGAGTCCTTTTTATGAGGGAGCTATTAGTTAAGTATGAGGCTTATCCTATAGCTTATGGAAGTAAAAAACAGGATAGTGCGGCCGTGGTTGTTCACACGTCAGGCACTACAAGTGGCATTCATAAACCTATACCACATTCGGACAGAGGAATGAATGCGGCTGTTATCAGGATTTTAAAACATGAGAAATTTAGTCATTTGCGCAATAGAGCAAGGATATTGCTGATGATGGAAGAGTTGTCAGCCAGTTATGCAATGTTTGATATGGTACATTTGCCATTGGCATTTAGCGGGAGCGTTGTATTTCCATGTAAGTCTATTTTTGCAAATAAGTTAGCATTCTATGCTATTGAAAAATATAATGTTAATGTTTTGATAGACGGTATTTTCTTAGTAACCCATAATCTTAAAAGAAATAAAGACTGTAATTTATCCAATGTGGAGTTGCTTATTTGCGGAGGTACATATGTTACGAAAGAGCTTTATGAAGATGCAATCCGGTGTTTGAAAGAACGTAATAGTCAAACTAAGATATTGGTTGGATATGGATTGTCTGAAGCAGGTGGTGCCTGTATAATTTCGGATCCGGATGTAGAAGGTGAAAACTCTATAGGTTATCCTCTGGAAGGGGTTAAGGTTAAGCTTTATGTCGAAGATGAGGATAAATATTATGATCCGGCTGAGGGCCCAAGAACAGGTGTTTTATTTTTATCTTCAAAATCCGTTAGTTGCGGAAAAATCGGAGATGAAGTATTTTTCGAGAATACATTGATAGATGGAGAAGAATATTTGAATACCTACGATTTGGTAAGAGTTGATGAAAATGGATGCTTCTACTATGTTGGAAGAATGGATAAATATTTTATAAATAACGAAGGTGTTCGTTTTGATGCCGGATTGGTTGAAACATCATTTTCAGAGCAGAAGGATATAGAGATGTGCGGAATGGTTCCGATTTATGATAAGATAATTCACGATACCGTTCCGGTTTTATATATTCAAACTAAGAATACCAATTCGAATGATGTGATAATTGTTAAAAATGCATTGAAAAATGCATTTATCAAAGATAATGTAATTGAAAAGTCTAATTTACCTTATAGATGTATGATTTGCGAAAGCCTTCCAACGAATTCCATGGGAAAGGTTGATACATATAAGATTCTTACAGAGGGAGTTGAAGGTAATTGTTATGTAGTTGTACCTAAAAAGGTGAAGGATGAGCTTGTTGATATAGATCTTGTTTATATTCAGAAAGATATGGGATTAACTCCTGATAATCCTTTAACTTTCCAAGTGATTCCTGATGAACTTAAAGATGATTTTAGAATGGATGGTAATAGATTTGGAAATATTGGAGGAAATAATATGATGCAGATTTTTATGGATATGATGTCGGGAATGCAACAGTTTTGGGCACAGGGACAGATGCCGGGAATGCCGCCGCATCCACATATGTTTGGCCAGGCACCGCAGGGACAGGCACCGGGAATGCCGCCGATGGGACAGATGTTTGAAATGTTTAAAAATATGATGCCACCACAGGGGCAGGCGCCACAGGGCCAGGCACCGCAGGGACAGGCACCGCAGATGCCGGGAATGCCACCGTTTGGGGCACAGGGACAAATGCCTTATGGGGATTATAGCCAGGTGCCACAAGGACAGGCATCGCAGATGCCGCCAATGGGACAGATGTTTGAAATGTTTAAGAATATGATGCCACCAATGGGAGCGGCACCACAAGGGCAGGCACCGGGAATGCCGTCGATGGGACAGATGTTTGAAATGTTTAAAAGCATGATGCCACCACAGGGACAGGCGCCACAGGGGCAAGCGCCTGGAATGCCGCCAATGGGACAGATGTTTGAAATGTTTAAAAATATTATGCCGCCACAGGGGCAGGCACCACAGGGTCAGACGCCAGGACAGCCGCCACATCCACACATGTTTGGTCAGGCGCCTAAGGGGCAAGCACAACAGGGACAGATGCCTTATGGGGATTATAGCCAGGCGCCACATGGACAGGCGCCGGGAATGCCGCCGATGGGACAGATGTTTGAAATATTTAAAAATATTATGCCGCCACAGGGGCAGGTACCGGGAATGCCACCGATGGGACAGCCACCGATGCCAGGAATGCCACCAATGGACCCGCATCCACATATGTCGGGGATGCAACCACAGGGACCGCATCCACATATGTTTGGACAGGCACCTCAGGGCCAAGTACCTGGAATGCCAACAATAGAACAGATGTTTGAAATGTTTAAGCATATGATGACACCACAGGGGCAGGCTCCGCTGGCACCAGGAATGCCACCAATGAGCCCGCATCCGCAGATGCCTATGATACCACCAATGGGAGTAGCACCGATGGGCCCGCATCCACAGACTCCCATGATGCCACCAATGGGAGTAGCACCGATGGGCCCGCACCCACAGATGCCTATGATGCCACCAATGGGCCCGCACCCACAGATGCCGGTAATACCGCCAATGGGTCCGCATCCACAGACTCCTATGATGCCACAGATGGGAATGCCACCAATGGGACCACATCCACAGACTCCTATGATGCCACCAATGGGACAGCCACCGATGCCAGTAATGCCACCGATGGGACAGCCACCGATGCCGGGAATGCCACCAATGAGCCCGCAGCCTCAGGCACCGGAAACTAAAACAACGGGAAATGAATCAGAAGAAGGAGAAAAAATAACAGAAAATAAAGATCAGGGAAAATCAATGGAACCACCAAATATGTTTGCAATTGCTGAGTTCCTGCGTAGATTTTTCAATGCATCTCCAATAGATTACGACTACAAAGATTAACATAAGTATGGAGGAAAAACATGATTCCTGATTTTAGTATAATTTTCAATATGTTTGATAAAGATTCCGATAAAAAGCACAAAAAAAGAATTGAGGAAATGGAAGCTCAGTATCGGAATCCTGAAGGAATAGAAACAATATATGATATTACGATGACCGAAAAAAGGAAATTTCTCAAGGTTGATATTTATCGTCCTGCCGACTCGGATAATAAGCTGTCGCCCGTGGCAATTTTAGTTCATGGCGGAGGCCTGATGGTCGGTGACAGGAGGATGGTAAGGATTACCGCAAAGAGACTTGCAGGTCTCGGTTATCTCGTGTTTGTACCTTCCTACAGGCTTATGAAAGAAGCAACAGGTCCGGAGGAAATCTGTGATATTTTGCAGGCGTTTGCATTTATAAATCATGAATTGGAAAATTACGGAGGCGACCGCAATCGGGTTAATGTGATTGCGGAGAGCGCAGGCGTATTCCTGTCGGAATATGCCATTGCATCTATGAAATCCGCGAAGCTTAGGAAGACAATTGGACTTCCAAAAGTGAATCTTCCGATCAATGCATTTGTATGTATAAGTGGAATGTTTTATACGACAAAAAAAGACATGCTTGGTGCATTTTATCCTGTTCAAATATATAAAAACAGGATGTTTGACTCTGAGTTTATGAAATGCATGAATCCCGAAAATCCGGAAGTTTTAGAGAATTTGCCACCGGTTCTGTTAGAAAGCAGTGAGCATGATTTTTTGAAATCGTATACAAAGAATTATGCAAATGCATTAAAAAGGGCCGGGCATTTATATAAAGGTATTTATTATAAGGGAAATGAACAATTGACGCATGCATTTCCGTGTATACAACCGCTGTTACCGGAAAGTGTGCATTTCTTTAAGAAAATGGATGAGTGGCTTAAGACGTTTGAATAATTGATACTACACTAAAAGTAGACACGGAACGGTAGAAAAAAACTCCCCGTGTCTACTTTTCTTGACTGGTACAAATTGACGGTACAAGTATTGAAAAAACTGCACCAAATGGCAAAATTAGTGTTGAAAAAAACTGCACTAAGTGGCAAAATCAGTGTTGAAAAAAACTGTACCAAATGGCAAAATTAGTGTTAAAAAAAACTGCACCAACTGGCAAAATCAGTGTTGAAAAAAACTGCACCGAATGGCAAAATTAGTGTTAAAAAAAACTACACCAAATGGCGAAACAAGTATTGAAAAAACTGCACCAAATAGCAAAATTAGTGTTGAAAAAAACTGCTCCTGATGGTATTATGTACTTAAAAATAAGGAGGGATAGCATGTTTAAAAGAAAAGCCTATGACTTGCTGACTGAATGGAAGGAAAAGTATTCAAACAAGTATGCAGCTATGCTTGAAGGAGCCAGGCGAGTTGGGAAAACAACCATTGCAGAGGAATTTGCTAAGAATAATTATAGAACGTATATTAAAGTGGATTTTGCAAATGTAAAAGAAGAGTTATTAAAGGTGTTTGATGATATTGCCTCTCTTGACTTGTTTTTTTTAAGGTTGCAAACAACTACAGGTGTGTCACTTTATCCGGGAGAATCCGTAATCATATTTGATGAGATTCAACGTGCTCCGCATGTCAGGCAGGCGATAAAATACCTGGTTGCCGATGGAAGATACAGTTATATAGAAACCGGATCGCTGATAAGTATAAAGCAAAATGTATCAAATATTGTAATTCCATCAGAAGAACATTTTATAAATGTTTATCCGATGGATTATGAAGAATTTATGTGGGCTACCGGGAACGATACATTTAATGCTCTTAGAGAATTATACAGGCAAAATGTTGCGATCGGTGAGGGTGTAAATCGAAAACTAATGAAGGATTTTCGCATATATATGGCTGTGGGCGGAATGCCACAGGCTGTTGAGGCATACGTAAATGGTTCGAATTTTGAAGAGATTGATAAGGTGAAACGCGGAATAATAAAGCTTTACGAGGAAGATTTTTACAAAATAGATAAATCTGGAAGACTTTCAAAAATGTATAGCTCCATTCCCAATCAACTTAGTCAGAATAAGAAACGATTTATAATTTCAAATGCAACCGGAAAACGTACCACAGATAAGGATAGAGAAATATTTTCCGAACTGTTGGATTCGAAAACAGTATTGATATCATATAATACTCAAGATCCAAGCATATCCTTGAATGCCACGGCAGATTTAGATTCATATAAATTATATCTTTCTGATATAGGACTGTTTACAACAATGATATTTAACTCAGTTGATAAAATCGATACAAAGATTTACAGCAAGCTACTCAGTGATAAATTGGATGCAAATCTGGGTTATATGTATGAAAATGTTACTGCCCAAATAATTACAGCCAATGGTAATAAGTTGTTTTATCATACATGGAAGAAAAATAACGGAACTAATCATTATGAGGTCGATTTTATAGTAGCTTCCAATGCGAAGATAATACCAATTGAAATAAAATCTTCAAATGTAAATACTCATAAATCTATTGATGTATTTAATAAAAAATACTCTAAAAAGATTTTGAAAAGCTACCTGTTTTCTCAAAAAGATGTAGGACATAGAGAGCAGTTATTGTTCAAACCAATGTATATGTTACCTTTTGTTTTGGAAGAATTATAATGTCTTATAGTAAAGGGGTAATTGCAATGGATGAGTGGCTTAAGAAGCTTGAATAATATGATAAGCTATACCGGATTAATCGATGTTTGTATATTAAATAAAAGTATGCAAATTCAATAACTAAAAAATACATTGAAAAATAACTAAAAATACATTGAAGGGACTTAATTATGGACAATATGATTATTAAGGAAATTGAGGCGACTCACGTAGAAAGGTATGGTGAGATTTATGCGAGGGCATTTTCGGGGGAACCGTGGAATGA
>JAILOA010000062.1 GCA_024691065.1 Lachnospiraceae bacterium
AAAATACGAGGCAGGCATCAGTCTTGTGGGAACCGAGGTAAAGTCGCTTCGCGCAGGCAATTGTAGCATTAAGGAAGCCTTTGTAAGGATAGAAAATAATGAGGTTTTCATTTATAATATGCATATAAATCCTTATGAGAAGGGCAATATATTTAACAAGGACCCAAGAAGGACAAGGAAGCTTTTGCTTCATAAATATGAGATTAGAAAATTAATCGGTAAAACCAAAGAAAAAGGTTTTACAATTGTGCCTCTTAGTGTATACTTTGACAGGAGCTATGTGAAGGTTGAAATCGGGCTTTGTAAGGGTAAGAAAATTTACGATAAGCGCGAGGATATAGCTAAAAAGGATGCCCGCAGGGAGGCAGAG
Organism: Lachnospiraceae bacterium; assembly: GCA_024691065.1. Taxonomy (GTDB): domain Bacteria; phylum Bacillota; class Clostridia; order Lachnospirales; family Lachnospiraceae; genus JAEEJA01. Next base: position 371 of record JAILOA010000062.1, read on the forward strand.
AGAAAGTTTAAAGTCAGTAAGATGTATTAAAATCTAAAAAGTATAGGTTTTAATACTTTGATTTTCATGATTTTAGCAAAATGATCTGGATAAGATTTATAATTAAATATTAATCTTATCCGGTTATTTAATGTAAATATATGTCTTTTTAGAAATATTATGTTTAATTAGATAATGACAATTAACAGAAACGAGGGAAATGATGGTTGTAGATTTAGCGGAAAGCAGGAAGAAAATTGATGTTATTGATAAGCAGATTGTAGATCTCTTTGAAGAGAGAATGAAGGTTTCAAGTGATGTCGCGAAGTATAAGAGAAGTACAGGGAAGAAGGTTTATGATCCGGAGAGAGAGAATCAGAAGCTTGAAGCTCTTCGTGGCATGGTTAATAACGATTTCAATAAAACTGCCGTTGAGGATTTATTCAGACAGATTATGTCTATCAGCAGAAAATATCAATATAAAGAGCTTGGTGCCGAAGCGCTTGAACTTCCGTTCAGGATGGTTGATAAGCTTAGCTATGACGAGGATACAAGAGTTGTATTTTTCGGAGACAGAGGGGCTTACACCGAGCAGGCGATGGTTGAATTCTTTGGAGAAAACATTTCCGCTTACAACAAGACTACATTTGCAGAAGTAATAGAGGATGTGTCCGGGCAAAGGGCAAAATTCGGCGTGCTTCCTATTGAGAATACTTCCACAGGCGGAATTACCGATATCTACGATTTGCTTGTAGATACCGACCTTACGGTAGTTGCCGAGCACGTAGTGAAGGTTGAGCACGCGCTTCTGGGTGTTCCGGGAGCAAATGTATCGGACATCAAAACTGTATATTCTCATCCACAGGGAATTATGCAATGCAGCGAATTTTTGAAGGCTCATCCGGACATGAAGGCAGAGAAGTTTTTAAGTACGGCCGGAGCTGCAAGGAAGGTTAGTGAAGACAAAGATAAGTCTCAGGGGGCAATTGCAAGTAAGAGGGCTGCTAAGGTTTTCGGGCTCGATATATTGCAGGAGGAAATTAATTCCCAGAGTCAGAATTATACAAGATTTATCGTAGTTTCAAATCAAAAGGTTTTCTTAAGCAATGCAAATAAAATCAGTCTTTCCTTTGAGATAAAGCACGAGGCCGGATCACTCTACAACATGCTCGCTGCATTTTATTATAATGATTTGAACATGACTAAGATTGAATCCAGACCGATTGAGGGCAGAAACTGGGAATACAGATTTTTCGTGGATCTGGAAGGAAATTTACTGGATCCCGGAGTTAGCAATGCATTGGAATGCGTAATGGAATGCACTAATAAGATGCAGATTCTCGGGAATATAGTTACGAAATAAATATTAAATAATAAAAATACGAAAGCGGACTTTTAATTGTCCGCTTTTCTAAAATAATATAGTTTTGGAGATTGTGAGATGAAAAGAGGCGAGGTTTGTACCGGTTTGGTAAGTAAAGTAAGCTTTCCAAACAGAGGAATTATAAAGCTTGAGAGCGTTGTCGGTAGAGATTTGAAGGAAGACGAGCCGGGAAGGGAAGTGCTTGTCAAAGGCCCTTTAATTCCGGGACAAAAAGTTAAATTCAGAATAAAGAAAAGCAGGAAGGAAAACTGCACGGGGATTCTTCTTCAGATTCTGGAAAAATCGGAATTAGAGACTGCTTCCGAAAAGGAGATGTGCCCGCATTTCGGTAAATGTGGCGGTTGCACCTATTTGTCGATGTCTTATGATAATCAGCTAAAATTAAAAGAAGAGCAGGTCAGGGAAATATTTAAGGACGTTGTTAAGGTTGATTTTGACCAGATATTTGAAGGAGTAGTTCCGAGTCCTGATAATTTTTCATACAGAAATAAGATGGAATATTCATTTGGTGACGAATATAAGGGCGGTCCGTTGGCGCTTGGCCTTCATAAGAGAAACAGCTTTTATGATATTGTGGATGTTAAAGGGTGTAAAATTGTTCACGAGGATTTTGTGAAGGTGATTTCTTTGGTGCGCGAATATGCCAAGGAGAATAATATTACATTTTACAATAAAATCACTCATGAGGGTGTGCTTAGATACCTGGTTGTCAGACGTTCAGAGACCGAAAATGAGCTGATGGTTGCGCTTGTCACATCTTCCCAAAATTCATTTGATCCTTTGGGGGTTTCTAAAATTTTGCGGGAAAATTGTCCTAATCTAACCGGTTTTATTCATGTAATTACCGATTCGGTTTCTGACTCAGTTTCTTGTGACAGGATGGATGTTGTTTACGGCCGCGATTACATTTACGAGAAAATCCTGGGACTTAGATTTAAGATTTCACTTTTTTCGTTTTTCCAGACAAATACTCGTGGTGCCGAGGTGCTTTACGGAAAGGCGAGAGAATATATACTTTCTGCAATTCAGAATGATTCGCTTAAGGAGAAGGTTCTTTATGATTTGTACTCAGGAACGGGGACAATTGCGCAGATGTTATCTCCTGTTGCAGGCAAGGTTATCGGTGTGGAAATTGTTGAGGACGCAGTTAAGGCTGCAAGAATTAATGCCGACTTAAATAATATTTCGAATTGTGAATTTATCGCCGGTGATGTGCTGAAA
>JAILOA010000069.1 GCA_024691065.1 Lachnospiraceae bacterium
ATTCCGGGTACGGAGAATATTGAATTTAAGGGAACATCTGAGGATCAGGTCGCTAAAATAAAGGAGATTTATGATAATATAGAAGCTCCTGAAGATAAAATAGAATTTCTTTTAAAGATAGATGCTTATTATGCTAATAAATCGGCAATATTAATTTCGCGTCCGGAAAAAGCTAAGGAAAATGATACACCGAAATATATCTATAGCAATATTCAGAATTTGAAGAATGATTTTATAAAAACATATGTTAAAGGGAAATCAATGAAAGAGCTGGATAAGCTGACAGAAAGAATACATATTCTTAAACTGAAAAGTGTTATGGATATAAAGGCAGATTATGATAAAATGTATAATTCTCTTCCTGCCACAGAAGATCCGAAAGTAAAACATAAGAAGGCTCAATATTATGCAAAACTAAATCATTTAAATAATTCTTTGTATACAACTATATCGCAGTTTGATTCACTTGACTTGTCTGAACATCTGACAGATGGAGACGCAATGATCGATTATCTGTATAATGAATGTGATGTTACAAACAGAACTAAAATGTCAAAACTTGCCAAGTATATGAAGTTAAAAACACCTGAGGAAGTACAGAATTTTTATAATGAATATAATGCTAATCCTGATTCACGTGTGTTTGATATATATAAAAACAGGCTGTTTGCCCAAAATAAGAATGAAAATCCTGAGATGTCGGATGAAGATATTATGTCCATTGTGGACAGGGATTTGATGTATACTATCAGTAATTCAATCAAGATTAAAATGATTGATGCAAAAAAAGCCAGATTTGAGAAAGATTTATACAAGAAGGTTGGAATAACTAAGGAGTATTTTAATACAAACGGCTTTAAGCTTTCTGAATTATCGGCTGATACTTCAGATTCGGGTATTGAAGATTGGGTAAAAAATGAAGGTGATCCATTGCTAAATGCCCAAATGGAAGATGATATGGCCGGATTCATGAAGCAAATCAATCGTCAATATGTTTTACCTCTTGAAAAAAGAAAAGAAGACAAATTATTGAAAGCTAATTCCGCCAACAGAATCAGGAGGGCAACAGCCGATTCCTATGGATGGTTTACAAATATAGAAAGAGATGAACAAGGAACAATTGTTGTTAATAATATAGAAGGCAATCCGGAACTGACCCAGGGATTAAAGGAACTTAAATATGACTGTAATGATGATATAGGATATGATCCGGAGGTGAAATTTGCTGTTAAATCACATCGAATTACGCTAAAGCATAATATGGATAAAATTAAAAATGTGATTGCGCTACCACGTGGTACAACAATACTCAGTATGTTTACTATATGGGCACTAGGGACCTATCCGGGTGCGGATATGACTAATTTTACCGAATTGACGGATAATAAAGATTTAATTCACAAGTTTGCACAATTCTGTGAAAAGAATCCAACCGTGACAGCAAAAAATGAGCAAGAATTCAGGAAATCCGTACAGGCATGGAATGAGGTGTTTTTAAATGCTACGGAAAAAGTTAAGAAATATAAGTTTCCGGAAATTAACTATGATAAGCCTGCTGAAGTAAGAAAGGTAGCCGATGAGCTTTCAATGCTTGTTTTAATGTCCCAGGATTTTAATCAGGAAAAGGATCGCATATTTAATAATAATCTTGGTCTTCACGGAATGCAGATAATGGAAGATTATATGGGTTCAAATAAATGGGATTCGCTGATGTCTACCTGGTTAGAGATTAACAATATAATGTTACCTTATAATAGTGCATATAATCGACAAATACAAGGTTCTGCCACTAATAATGTACTTGGAAGCGTGGTATCGCTTGCATCTAACAGAGCCCTCGCTGCTACACTTTATAATAAATGTGGCGGAAAGGATTTAAATTCGGTCATTAAGGAAAAAGGCAGTATAAGTCATATTTATCAGAAGAGTACAAACACATATTTGAATTTATATGATTATGAATGTGAGTTGAGTGATGATTATAAATCGTTTCCGGAGATTGAAAGAAAAGTATTTATAAAATATTTGAATGGTAAAGATATTAAAACATTAAAGAAAAAATTAAAGGTATATGAAGAAAAAAATATTAAGGATTCCAAGAAAGAGATAAATTCAGTATGTATTTCATCACTGGGACAGGGGTTCCAGAGTGACTTAAATATGGATGTTTTGAAGAATACTCTTCTTAATCTCAACAATGATGCACAGTCTGTCATTGATTTTGTACAGAGTAAAGAAAATATGCCGGGAAAAAATGTCACGGGATCCACACTTGTATCTAAAACAGTCAATGGTTTTATGGATATCAGATACCGCTCAATGCTTTATAAGGCAGGGATTGAGAAAAAGGATGCTTTGCTGATAGATGGTAAAACAATTGATGAGATGTGGGGTAAAAAGTATAAGAATGTTACTGATCCGGTTTTAAGGGAGCACTGCTATCAGGTAGAACTTCTTAAAAAAATAGCAGAAGGAAATAGCATAATCAGTGCGAGAAATATTAATTACAGTCCTTCCAATAAGTTTAGATACGCAGGTGATGTATTGGTATCACTGCCGGCTGAGAAAATGAAGGATATCAAGCATAATTTAGACGTATATGTAGCCGGCACCAAGGATATGCTTACTAAGCTTAAGGAAGCACAATCAGCGCTTTTAACAACACATCCGAATTATAATGCAAATAATGAAAGAGCGGCAAAACGTGAAATCGGTAATGTGGGATCCGATTTATTTCAAAATATGGAAACTGCGCTTGCGGATTGTATAAATGCAATCGAAAAGAATAATGTACAAGGCCCTACTCCGGAGGTTGTTATCGAAAAGCTTAATAAACTTAAGAATGCTTCCGAAACATATTTTGATAAAAGAAATACAGTCTACAGTATGTTCTTCGGAAAGAGTGAAAAAAGCGGTACAGAAAGGCTTAAGCAGTCAAATATATTGAGAAAAGCTCTTCCGGACATGATTACTGATTATGCAATGCTTAGGCAGGGAATTGATGAAAAACTTATATGTTCAGGAGGCAATACATTTGATAAAGCAAATATTGGTCATATCAAAATGTCACTTGATAAAATGAAAAATGTAAAGGTAGACACATACGGATTAAGGGAGATGCCTCAAATTGCAGAAAATGAACTAAAGACAGAATATAATAACCGTAAAACAGTTTCCGCTGCGCTTAAAGACGGTCTTAAGAGACTTGGCAGGAATCTCGATGAACTTATGGTTCACAAGGGCGAGATGGATGCGTATGATGCAGCGCTTGCATTCCAGGCAAAGAATTATATGGAAAAAATGCAGGTGAGAAACTTTACGCCGGAGCAGATAAACACGATGAAAACCGAAATAGAACAAAAATTTGCGGACAATACATTTAAGAGAGATGCCGAGAAGCTTGCGAAGAATCCTGTGTTTAAAGCATTTGTAAAGGAGAATAAAGGCCTTGACTTCAAGGAATGGAGAGATATCGAAAAAGACAGTAAAAAGTTAAATGACAGTTATATAATGGATATCAAGTTCATGAAGGGAAATGTAAATGCCATCGGAAATAATCCGGCCGGCGCAAACGGGGCAAATGCCGCAAATGCCGGCGCAGCAAACGGTGCAAATGCCGCAAATGCCGGTGCAGCAAACGGTGCAAATGCCGCAAATGCCGCAAATGCCGCTGCTGTCGGTGTAGCAAACGGTGCAAACGCCGCAAATGCCGGTGCAGCAAATGGTGCAAATGCCGCTGCAGTAAATGGTGCAAATGCTGTAAATGCCGCTGCTGTGAAGAAGGCGGAAGCCACTTGTGTGGCAAAATATATCCTCACGGGAAGTCCGACCGCTAAACTCGGTTCCGCAAGTAAGACAAGCAATACCATGAGATATAAGAGACTCGGGGAATATATATCCAAGACTATTCTTACCAAACCAACCAGCAAGGTAATGCTTGATGCAATTGCATGCGGAAAGCTTAAATATGAGAAGGTTGAAAAGAGTGTAATTGATATATTTAAGAGTAAGAAAATGTTTGCTGACAATAAGTACAACGAGGATGAAATCAGAAGAAAGATTGAGAGCGGAGAATTCGTGAATACGGTGGAGAAAACGCTCATAAAGCAGGCAGAAAACAGTGCGAATGCTGTTGTACAGAAGATTCCGCAGAGGGAAATCAGAAATATTCAGATTAATCAAAACGGAGTACAGGGACCGGCCGCAGGCCAGGGGCAACAGGCGCAGAATCCACAGGCCGGAGGACAGGGTCCGGCAATGTAGTATATATGTGCTGTCAGCTTAAGTAAAATATATAATTTTAAATAATAAAAGTGTCAATTGGCTTTGATGTGAAAGCAGAGCCGGTTGGCACTTTTTTGTTAAAACCCTTTAAAATAGGGGGTTACAGCGGTTAAGTAATGATTTGTTTAAAACAAGAAAAACAAAAAATAATACAAAAAATACAAAAATTCTGTTAAAAATTACAATTGCGATTATATTTCAAAATTTCTGTTATTATAGAATCACAGCAAGGGAACATACAGAAAAGATTTCAGTAAATTCCTTTTCTGAAAAAAATAAAAACAAAAAATAAAATTTTAAATGGATTATAAAATTTCTCAAAAGGGTGGGAATTTTAAATCCGGAATGGAGGACAATTATGAAAAATTTAACAAAGGTTATGGGAACATTTGCAGTAGCAGGAATCGTAGGATTAGGATTACAGGTAACAACACCGATGGCAGCATCAATTGAGTACAGCAATTATTCAAGTTATGCTAGTTTGTACAATGAGTATACTTCAAACGACAATGAAAGCTTACCACCGAATTTCACAAATCTTGGTGATGCGGATCCTGAAGATTTACCTGAGGAAGACGAAACAATTTACAACGATGGCGGCATTTATATGGTAACTGATGAAGTAAACTTCGATGTTGAAGTTTTGGACGAAGATGTTTATGCATCAACAAGCGGCGCTTATAATTACGGCGAAGTAACATATGTAAGACCAAGCAGCAGGACATGTTCATCACAGGATATTCCGGATTACATCACAGTTTCAGGATATGTATATCAGGTAACAGCAATTGAGAGCGATGCATTTAGTGGATGCAGAAATCTCAGATCCGTATCAGTAGGTGCAAATGTAATCGAAATCGGCGACGAAGCATTTAAGGGATGCAGAAAACTTAGATATATCGAAATGAATGCAAATGTAGGCGAAATCGGAAGCGATACATTTAAAGGATGCAAGAGCCTTAAGAAGATTGATATCAGCGGAATGGCAACCACTTCAACAGAAGGCGATGACTTCTTCAGCTGGACACAGCTCGCATTCAACACAAATTACAGAAAAGCAAACAGAGAATGTGGCGATTACCAGTCAATGTTCTCAATGAGCGGCCTTAGAAACAGCGTAAAAGTAGTCGGATAAGATGAGAGGCCTTAGAAACAGCGTAAAAGTTGTCGGAAAAGATTAGCGGCCTTAGAAACAGCGTAAAAGTTGTCGGAAAAGATTAAAAGCCTTAGAAACAGCGTAAAAGTTGTCGGAAAAGATTAAAAGAAATGTAATTTCCAGAAGTTACTTTTCTGGAAATTGCATTTAAAAATAATAAAAAATGTAAATCAAACGGAGAATAAAAAAATGTTAATAGGAAAGAATAATAAGTCAAAATTTATGAGTAAAGTATTAGTTGCAGCAATGGTGATTGGTTCAGTTAATTGTGTTGGAAATTCAGTAAATGCATCTGCCATTGAAAATGCAATTTCTACCAGCAATGCATTTTCAGCAAATAACGGATATACCACTAATAGTGCATATACTACAAATAATGGATATACCACTAATAGCGCATATACAACAAATAACGGATATGCAACAAATAACGGATATGCTTCAAATTACGGATATGCAACCAATAATGGATATGCAACTACTAATTCATCAACGGCTGCTGTTCAGGTTAAACAAGCACATACATATTACCTCTTTGAATTAGGTCTTGAGTGGGATGCGGCAGAGCAATATTGTGAGAATTTGGGTGGACATCTTGTAACCATTACATCCCAGGAAGAACAGAATAAAGTAGAAGAAATTTTGGTACCCGGAGTAAAAAATAGTTATTGGATTGGTGGTAAAAATGTAAATGGCGACTGGAAGTGGGTAACGGGAGAAACATTTACTTATGAAAACTGGGGACCTTCACAGCCGGATAATCATGGAACATACAATAACGACGAAGATGCAATAATGGTCTACAGAAATGAAAATCCTTTCAGAAGATCATATTTGGGATCCTGGAATGACTTAGCACATGACGGAACTTGCGGAACAGAAGAATTCTTCGGATTAAATAATTTCGGATTCATCTGTGAATGGGATTCAGTGGTAAATGTAGATAGTCTGATTAATTCAGCAAATACAAATAGTACTAATAATTCAATTAATAAAACATATAAAACAAGCATTAACTTAAAAAACAAAAAATCATATAAGAAATCAAAGAAAGTTAAGATTACAAACAAAGGCGGTATTTATAAGGTATTTCTTAATAAAAAGACTATAAGAGTGCACAATAAAACAAATTTCAAGTTTAAACTTTCAAAGTACAAAAGTGCATTGAAGAAAAAAGGCAAAATGAACAAAATTACAGTACAGGCTTCAAATAATAAAAAGACAAAAGTTAAATTTAAAACAAAATAATTTAGGGTTAAAATCTGAATTTAAAACAAAAAAATCAGGGTTAAAAAACTAAATTCAAAACAAAATAATTTAGGGTTAAAAATCAAAATTCAATGATAGATAATTTAAGATATCAAAGCCCTAACTCATAACAGAAAAGTTAAAAACTCTCGTAACCTTTTAAATATAAGGATTGCGAGAGTTTTTTGGTTGCACCGGTTTGTGCTGTATTTTATGGATTGATATATTTTATATTTTAGACTGTTACATGAAGAAATAATTTTAAGGTGAATATAAATATAGTGATATTTCATTTTGCCTTTTTTCTTCAATGCACTTTTGTACTTTGAAAGTTTA
>JAILOA010000071.1 GCA_024691065.1 Lachnospiraceae bacterium
GGTAGCATGCATTTTTATTCATATACTCATAGACATACTTATCACCAACTGCAGTCTTTGCATAATTGATACCTGCTTTATCAAATGCCTTATAAAGTCCGAAGTTTGACATAACAGTTGTTACGACAGTGTTGTGCGGAAGTGCATTATTTTCCTGCATATATTTACCGCAAATATAAAGAATTGCATCACCGTCGACTATATTTCCTTTTTCATCCACGCAGAGACAACGGTCTGCATCACCATCATAAGCAAATCCGACATCGAGTGAATTGTCCACAACATATCTTTGAAGATTCTCGATATGGGTTGAACCGGCATTATCATTGATATTGTATCCATCCGGTCCTGCATTTATTACATAGGTCTTTGCGCCAAGTGCATCAAATACGGCCTTTGCAATGTTCCATGCACTGCCGTTTGCACAGTCGAGACCAACTTTCTTTCCTTTAAAACTATGAATTCCAAGAGAAATAAGATACCCAATGTAACGGTTTCTTCCTGACACATGGTCAACCGTACGTCCTATTCTATCACCTGTTGCATATGGAATCTCATGATAATTAGACTCAAACACATGAAGATTTCCATCAAGATAAGCCTCGATAAGTGCAATTGTATCCTCATCCATCTTCTCACCGTTAGCATTGAGAAGCTTGATTCCATTATCATAATAAGGATTGTGACTGGCAGAAATCATAATTCCGACATCAAAGTCATCCAGTCTTGTAACAAATGCAACAGAAGGAGTTGTCGTAACGTGAAGAAGATATGCATCAGCTCCCGAAGCAACGATTCCTCCAACCAGGCTATACTCAAACATATAGCTTGAACGTCTTGTATCTTTTCCTATAACTACCTTAGGACGTGTATTGTCATTATTTCTTCTCCTGAGTTCGCCATAATACCATCCTAAAAATCTACCTACCTTAAATGCATGCTCCGCGGTTAAGTTTACATTTGCCTCACCACGAAATCCGTCTGTTCCGAAATACTTTCCCATCTTTAATCTCCCTGATTTTATTTATAGTTATTAAATGTTTTTTACTATTTTCCCATGGCATATCCTGTCATAATCACATTCGCACAAACACTTATTTATTGGGATTTTTTGCCCGGGTAATAGTCATATAATTGCCTTACAATTATCTTTAGATTTTTTAACGGTTTTTCATCGCCCTGAATTAAATCTGACCCTCAATTTCCTTAAGATATCTTGCCAATGCATCCTGCCATGTCGGAAGCGGCTCAAAGCCGTTAGCTGACAATTTACTCTTATCAAGCCTGCTGTTGAAAGGTCTTGCAGCCTTTGAAATACCGTATTCTGCAGTGGTTACAGGTATAACCTTTGTGGTATAGCCGGCCTGCTTATAGATTTCATTTGTGAAATCAAACCATGAAATAAATCCGCCCTCGTTAGTTGCATGATAATAACCATATTTGTCGGTCTGAATCATGTCTGTAAGAAGACGGGCCAAATCATAAGTATAGGTAGGTGTTCCGATCTGATCGGAAACCACTCGTACCTCATCATGAGTCTTGCCAACCTTAAGCATTGTCTTGATAAAGTTATTTCCATTAAGACCGAATACCCAGGCAATTCTTACGATGAAGAACTTGTCGAGGGTAGTCTCAACTGCAGTCTCACCCTTGAGCTTGGTATCACCGTAAACGCTTAAAGGCTTGTAATCCCTGCAGTCCGGATCCCATGGTTTCTCACCCTGTCCGTCAAATACATAATCGGTACTGATATACATCATCTTTGCATCAACCTTCTTGCAGGCATTCGCAATATTTTTCGTACCATTTACATTTATATTATAAACCTTTTCCTTATTCTCCTCGTCCTCAGCCGCATCAACCGCAGTCCATGCCGCGCAGTGGATTACCGAATCCGGCTTTTCGCTCTCAATTACCGAGCTCACCGCAGCCTCATCAGTAATATCCATCTGAATGTATTGCATACCGGTTACAGGACTGCCATCCTGAATGCCCGCATACTCAGTAGCTATATCGGAACCAACTCCTTCTATCCCTCTTTTACTTAATTCATTCATAACATCATGGCCCAACTGGCCTGCGACACCTGTTACTATAATTTTCAATATTATACCCCTTTTCTTTTTCACGTATTTTAAGGCCGATCCGGCAAAACTGTCATTCCTGAAAAGTTATGTCGTTATATTATATTGGCATGCATTATAACATATAAAAGCAACAACCCATATAAATCCATCGACCAATCCCTTTAGTCACCGAATACATTTTACATTAAAACCCTTTAACTGGCAAGAATAGAATTATTACAAAACAATGACTATATCTTAGGTTTATATATAAAATGCCACGGCAACTAACATATATTGCCGTGGCAGATGAATATAATCTTAATCAACATAAAAGTCCTCCTAGTTTGCCGCGATACGGCGTGTTTTGGCGCACCTCGACTATCGTCTCGGTCGCGGCAGTCGCAAAATGCTTAAATATGCAAGCATATTTGTCATTTTGCTCGTTGCTTCGCGCAATTTGCGCTCTATAAAAATTCACCCTGAAACCACTATCGTTACACAGGTTTAGCAAAATGCGGCAAATCAAGGCAAGATGTAGCAGTCAAACGTAGACTCCCGGTAGACTAATATCCATCAGGAATATACTCGTGATTCCTTATCAGTATACTATATTTTCGCAGTTAGTACTTAAAAAGTGTACCCGGTTTTGAAACTGGCTACACTTTTTTTCAAACTGGCTACAAGGTTTTTTCTAAACTGGCTACACTTTTTTATAGCCTCTATAAAACTGGCTACATTTTAACGTTAATGAGCAAATTTAAAAGTGCGCACGACTACAGAAAAGTCGTACGCATTTCTACCGCTCTTGTAAGATTAAATTCCGATTTGATTTCTACATTCACATTTGGTTTTATTTCTTTTCATTAAGTGTTATTAAACACCTCGAAAAGCCTTATATTTACTGAATATAATCAATTCAACTTTTCAAGAAGTGTTATTTCAGATTATATCATCTTATATCAAGTCACGAAAGTCATAAGGGAAAATATAAGGGAAAAACTAAAAGCAATTTAATAATTTAGGATTAGCAGCATAAATACATGTATATGGCTTAAATCTCAACTGAAGGATATTAAAAGAGCGTAGGATTAACGGTTTTTCATCATTCCTACGCTCATATTTTATATAATAATTTATTTATACTTATCTCCTGCGCTTCCTTTCGTCAAGTTTACTGCGGAGATTGCATAATGCAAAGATATCGCACATTGATAGTACCATAACAAGGAAAATCAGCTATACATTAACTGCATCACCCGTTCCTGGCGCATCAGTCTTAGCTGTTTTCTTGTTACCTGGTGTAACATCTGACTTTTCATTGTCGGGAGTTGTATCAGACCTCTTTTCCCCTTCAGATGCTTTTTCCTTGACAGTAAATTCAACTATCCCAGCTTCCGGCCTTATAATTATTTGACGGCATTGTTCCTGCCGCAGGGATCTGATCCATGTTCCACATATTGCCTCCTTCTAACGAAAAAAGCGCCTACAAGTATTTCTACTCGTAGACGTCGTAACGCTGTTAATTATTTAATTATTCTCCCAGTAATCTATGGATTCTTCCGATTTACTACTAATACCAAATAGCTTACAGGAAAAAGATAATATGACATAACAGATTAATTACCTGAGCTTTTAT
>JAILOA010000073.1 GCA_024691065.1 Lachnospiraceae bacterium
TAAATGGAATTTATAAACATAAGTTTCCTCTAATAATTCATCTTTATCTTTTACCTTAACTGTTAAGTAATAATAATCACTAAACTTTGAAGAATCTGCAGATGATACTTCCAGAGAGAGCTCATTTGTCTCGGAAAGCACTTCAAGTGTATCATCATTTACATAAGAATCAGCATATGTCCAATAATAGGAAGCTGTATATTCGTCTCCGAGCATACACTTTGCAAAAAGTGTTGCTGTATCACCTGATACTACATCTGCTTCCATACGACAGGTTTCAGTAGTATCCAAATCACTTGAAACACTGATGCCTATATCAGTAAGCTGATAATCACTCTTTCTTGTAATCGTGAAAGGAACCTCATATTCAAGCTGTCTGGAACCTGAAAAATCTACTGTAGCAACACATTTATATTGTATATCATAATCGGTTACCGGAACAGTAAGTGATGAGCTTTGTGCATATGCAATCTCGGTTTCTTTCTTCTCGGAATCAATTTCATACCATGTATAAGTAATAGATATTGGCTTTTGTGATTCATCTGTGGCATAATTATTTGTTTCTACAGCCAATACTGCGTCCTCACCCAAAGCCACGCTTGTAATAGAATTAGCGGTATCCTTTCCAACTGTAAATGTAGTTGTTGTACCCTGGTAAACAATCTGGTAGGAACCTAATTCTTTTCCTCCATATGTCAATGTAGCATCCACAACATATTTATTAACAAAATCATTCTCATCACCGTCACCATCTAAATCAATATATTTATACGGAGTAACACGGACATTATTACGCACATAACGTATATCATTATTTACACAATCTTTGTCGGTCAAACAAATTTTTGAACCTTTTTTACCATAGGCTGTTATGGTGAAATTTATATTAGGATTCCTTTCATAATCGTTATACATAGGTGAAATATTCATTCCTTGAGTCGGATCTATCGTACTTCCAAAATCATACTCTGTATCTTCATTAAAAGCATCATTATTACTTGATACTACCTTTTTTACATACTTTGCGGCACTTGTATCACCATCATCATACATTTTCTTTGCATCTTTCGAAACATCGGTAAGATCGTTTAATGCTGCAAAATCACACTCGGAGTACTTAGTTAATACAAGTTCTTCAGAATCTGCATTGCAAAGCATGACTCTGTTCTCAGTATCCTCAAAATAACAAAGTTTTCTTCCTGTTTCCTCACAAACAGTTTTTGTTTTAATTTTGCCATTAAAAAAAGTATCATTAGCTTCAAATGAACCATTTTCTTTTTTCGTTAATTCTAATTTATTAGTTGTACCAGAGGTATTATATGCTTTCATAATTTGTACATAAGGGAAAGCTTTTACATAATCAATATCGCTTAAATCTACATCTCCCAAATCTTCTTTTCCTAAAGTGATTTTATTGGTAAAACCTACTTTCTCATCAGAATATATCTCATCTGAACCTTCTCCTGAATCCACATCAGGTATAGTCTTGCTGGTTCCGTCAGTTTTGTATATTATAAGATCTATTCCGTAAATCCAATCAACCTGAAACCATAAATAATTATTTGATGAACCATACAAATAATTCAGCTGGGACGGGGAAATCGTAACACCATCTAAATTTGTTTCTATTACTAATTTAGAATCACCATAGCTTACTCCTTTAATAATATCATCAGTTGTATTCTTAACTCCCTCCCTAATGGTTACGGCAGCCTCTGCCTTCTTTTCATTTCCCGGCAGATAAACACCTGTTACAGTCATCGCAATTGCAAGAATAAAAGCAAATATTCTTTTACCAACAAATTTCATTTTTCGTTGTTTCATAGAAACCTCCTTTTAAAATATAAATTACATCCTTCTTTTAACCTGTTAACTCTCCCAACATTCTCTAGTATAAACTTATACTGAAGTGAATTTATTAAGTTCCGCATTATAAGTGAATCCGCAAGTCTTCAATTTGTCGGTTATCTCCCTTTCATCGAGTCCAAGTGATTTTACCAAATCATCGAGATTATCGTAGTTATCCCGAAGTTGGGTATTTATGTAGCTCATAAGCATTACGGGGTCTTTTGGTATATTCATAATATTTGTCTCCTTTCCGAATTATCAGGCAGTTATTTTTCAAAAAAATACATAAGTTTTTTAACCCCCACCTAAGCCTAAGCTTAGAAGTGTGGAATTTTCACGATTGAGTTGAAAATTTTGCCTAAAAATTTCTTTTCTGTAATTTTATGCCTTGCCATAAATAATATCATGATTTTCCGTCTCATTTAATAAATTCAGAAAATCTCCACTAGGAATAGGTTTCGAGAAATAGTATCCCTGTATAAAGTCAACCCCGATATTACTCAATGCATTGAACTGTTTCTCTTCGTCTACTCCTTCAGCTACAATTTCCAATGAAACATCCTTAATCATATCGACTACATGTCTCATTATACTACGCTTTCTGACGTCCGAAAAATACGCCTGCGTCATCTGCCTGTCAAACTTAACAATCTTAATCGGAAAATCCAATATATAATTAAGATTTGAATGTCCCGTACCATAATCATCGAGTGAAAAGCTTACTCCATATTCCCTTAGTTTCTTAAGATTATACATAAGCGCATCGTATGAATTGATGGCTGCGGACTCTGTAATTTCCAAATTTATCATTTCAGGAGGTAAACCAACCTTTTCCATAATATTTATGTACTCCTGTGCCAGCTCGAAACGTGAGCACTGGACGGCCGATACATTTACCTCTATGTAATCTATTCCCTTTTCCTTTAAATGGTTATTCTTTATAAACCTGCATACCTTCTCAAATACTGTCGCACCTACATCCACGATGAGTCCTGATTCCTCAGCCACCTCTATAAATGTACCCGGCGGCACGATTTCTCCGTTAATGTCCCTGATTCTGACAAGTGCCTCGGCAGATACAAATCTATCCTGTCTGATACCGTATATAGGTTGGAAAAACACCTCCAGCCTTTCGTTATCGAGGGCATCAACTATCATATTCTCAAGATTACGCTTCTTTCTGTAACCGCTTGCCCACATACGGTCTAGGGTATATACCCTCTTAACATCCGTTTCATGCTCTTTATTGAAGTTTCTAAGCAGTTCATCCATATCCTCGGCATCCATAACAATCGATGAATCCGGAACCTTGGTAAGTGACATGTCAATCCTTACATACTCCCCGTCAATAAGCCAGGTTTGATTAGTAATTTCCTCAACCGACTTTGCGGATGCTTCAAAAAAGTCGCTGTTTTCAAAGAGAAGTACAAATTCCCACTCCCTGTTTTTATATAAATGGCAACCCTTCTCCTTAGCCAGAGTGACCGCTACATTTCTCAAAAAATCATGAAGTGAATGGTTATCAAAACGCTCATACAGATAATGTGAGTTAACAACCCTTACCGAAAGAATCATAAAGCGCTTCTCCATGGAATACGCCTGATCCATATAGGCATATAACGCCTGCGAATTAAAGTATCCCGTCATCCTGTCTACATAGGACTCCGGATTTTCTATACGAATAAATACAATCATTGCTCCCAGTGCGCTTCCGAAACCGACTATTAAAATCTCATTCTTCGAAAACTGTATAAGCGCCGCTGCCACCCAGATAAGCATCCATATAACGCTTGCATTCCATCTTCTGACACTCATTTCATCCCTGTTGGTTAAAAGGATAAATAAATTTATCACTATGAACCACATACAGGTAAAATATGCTACCATAACCGAAAGCCCCGATGTATAAAGCTTAAAAGTTCCCTCATAAACAATTTCAATCGGCAACATAATAACCGCTGCCGAGGCCACAACCGCAAGAACAACTCCCGCAATTCTTTTGCCATTGCTTCGCTTCTGGTTTACCTGAATATCTATCGAGAGGTAGATATAAGCTGCAAGCGCGGTAAATATAAGTGATATAAGATAAGCCTTGCACATGGCAATAGTATTTAAACTGTGATCTCCTCCTGACCCGGTTATTGCCATTACGGAGCCTATATCACAGGCAAGAGATATAAGTGTCATTGATAAAGTAAAGATAAATGCTTTCCTCGTTCTAAGCCAGACCGATCTTCTGCTAAAGGACAGAAAGAGGAGTGTTAATGCAAGTATCAAGCCACAAAATTGTGTTTGTATATTCATGGTTTCCCCCTTTCCTTTTTATTCATAATATTCCTTATACAGAAATCCTTTTTTATTATTTCACATTTTATTTCTTCCTTATGGCTGTTTCCGAAAATATACATTCCGGGATATTAATTTCGTTTCTTCTTTAAGCCGCTTTCAATAAATATTTATTTCTTCCTCCTAGGCATTACCAAAAATTTCTTATCAACGGTATTAGTAAGTACATCCCAGATGTAATCATAGGTAAAGCGTGAGTCATTTGCCCTTATACCATGCTGCATCGCCTGTTCGGAGGTATAATCCCTGAACCATACAACATGCTCATCTGCATGTCCTGCCCCGTAAACCGTAACTGTCGGGTAAAACCTTGGTCTTCTGATTCTGACAACCTGCTCTCCCCCGGCATTTGTCTTAACTATTACATAGCAACGGAATGTAATACCGATTATATTGTCAGCAACAATCTGACCTGATATAAAATTACCAAGTGAATACATACAAAATGATCTTCTGCCGTTTTTTGCCTTAATCCACTCTGCATTCTGAATAACATGAGGATGGGTTCCTATAATAAGATCCGCTCCCCAGGAAGTCATCTTCTTAGCAAGCTTTCTCTGGTCATCCGTCACCACGTGGCTGTCCTCCACGCCCCAGTGGGCACTGACCATAACCACATCCGCCCTCTTACGGGCAAGCTTTATCTGCCTTCTGATAAGCTTTTCCTCATTTATGTAAATAACTCTTTTATCCGTCCCCTCCGGTGTAGGAATTCCATTGGTACCGTAGGTATAGGATAAAAATGCTATCTTCACGCCGTCATAGTTATAAATAGGAATCCTGTTATATTTACCAACCTTGTAAATACCTGTAGCAAGCGCATCATCCGGCATACTGTTATGCCAGAACTTCCATGTCTCGTTAAGTCCCTGGATTCCCTTATCATAGGTGTGATTCGTGGAAACATTGAATATACGCATATTCATCTTATACAGGGCTCTCGCGCTGTCACCCGGTGTCGAGAAACAAGGATAAGAGCTAGGTGTGAGTGTGTCTGTGCAAAGCGTTTCCTGATTTATCCA
>JAILOA010000074.1 GCA_024691065.1 Lachnospiraceae bacterium
TAAAGTACTTGATATAGTGTTAGAATACTGAGTGTTGTACAAATTAAGGTGTTTAAAGGTTTTTGGTCGATAATTACAATTAGGATGAATTGGTATTTATGGTGGTCATATGATTGATGAAAATGTATCGAAAATAAACAAAAAATTTAAGAGACTCGGCAATACATGTCGTGTATTATCAGGAATTATGAAGGTCTTTACCATGGTCGTTATGCTTGCAAGCCTTCTGCTTTTTATGATGGCTTTTGCTATGCCTCAGGCGCTTTTGGATTTGAATTCCACCGTAGAATACAATGCCAATGTTAATACATCTCAGTTGGGTGTGAGTCTAAAGTCTAAAAATATTGACATGATTGGAAAATTTGTAAAGAAATTAAAGTATGTTAAGTTAGAAAGTGCAAATTCCAAGGGACTTGCAATGTCATTTAAGATAAAAAGAGAAGAGGTAAGTACGAAAACCTTAGGGCTTTTGTTTATTTCGGTATTTCTTTTATCGGTAGTATTTTTCTTGTTCTTATGTTCCCTTAACAGGTTCGGAAAAGCGGTTTCCAGGCGGGAGAACATAAAAAAGATACGAAAACAAACCTTTGCTATGCTGGTGTTTTTCAGTATATGGTTTTTACTTAAGGCGATACCTGCAAGTATGGTTCATAATTTTATGTATGCCACCAAGTATATTACCTTATACATAAAATTTTCGGATATCATAACTGTTTTGATTTTGATTATCATATATAATCTGTTTTGTGTTCTAATATTTGACGGAAGTTTGGATATATTGCAGAGTGCAACTAAATATGAAGTAATTAATGAGGTAAAAAAAAATATAGAGTTAGAACCTGAAAACCCGGAAGACATTGATGAATCCGACATAGAAGATAAAGAGATAAAACAGGAAGACGTGGATGAATCTAACGTAGAAGATAAAGAGATAAAGCCGGAAAAGCCGGATGATTCGGATGAGTAATAAACAGAAATAATTGGACTCTACAGATTCCGAAAGCCGTAATTAAGAGAAGGGGTAAGGCTTTTTGAATCTGATAATCATAAAAGGAAACTATGTTAACGTATAAAATGTAATTTTAGAAATATAGATTTTTAATAATTGCAAAAGGGGTAAAATAATATGAGTAAAAAAATATGTCTTAATAATGATTGGGGTTATACCGACAATTTTACTGAAGATCTTTTAGGGGCGGACTTTGATGAAAGTTCACTTCAAAATGTCAGACTTCCGCATACGGTAAAAGAGACACCGTTTAATTATTTTGATGAATCCGAATATCAGATGGTATCAGGTTACAGAAGAATAATAAAGTGGGACGATACATTTGAAAATAAAAATGTATTTTTGAATGTCGGAGCAGTGGCTCATTATGCCGAAGTATATTTAAACGGGGAGTTGTTGGGAACTCATGCCTGCGGATATACAGCATTTCAGGTTGAGCTTACCGGTAAACTCAATAAGGGAGATAATATCCTTGTTATTAAGGTAGACAGCCGTGAGTCATTAAATCAGCCACCTTTTGGATATGTTATTGACTATATGACTTATGGTGGTATATATAGAAGTGTTTATTTGTATATAACCGAGAAGGAATATATAGAGGACGTTTTTGTAAAGGCAAATATTCCGGAACATGCAGTACTTCCGGGGCATTTAAAGGATAACCGTCTGATAAAGGATAAGCTTCCGGGCTTTATATATGAAGGCGAGATTGAGACGGACATAGATTTAAACGGACTTCATGATTTTGAAGGTCATATTTATGATATCAGACAAAGGGTATATGATTATACCAGTATGGCAAAGAAAAGCGCAGAGGATTGTGAGGATACCGAAGACCTCGAAGGTCTATCCGAGGTTGCCTACAATATAGTTACGGTTGATAAAAAGAAATGTGATAAATTTACAATTCATACGGATGTTGACCACGTAACGCTTTGGGATGTTTCTTATCCTAAGCTTTATATCGTGGTTACAGAGCTTTTAAAGGATGAGGTTGTAATTGACAAGAAAGTTACGACGACAGGATTTAAGTCTTGTTATTTTAATTCCATGGGATTTTATCTGAACGGCAGAAAACTTAAGATAAGAGGACTTAACAGACATCAATCCTATCCTTATGTAGGTTATGCAATGCCGGATAATATTCAGGCTTTGGATGCTGACATTATGAAGTATGAGCTTGGTTTAAATGCAGTAAGAACGTCACATTATCCTCAATCACATGCATTCATTGAAAGATGCGATGAAATCGGACTTCTGGTATTTACCGAGATTCCGGGCTGGCAGCATATAGGAGATGAGGACTGGAAGAAGCAGGCAGTTTCAAATGTAAGCGACATGGTTAAGGAGTATCGAAACCATACATCAATTATCCTTTGGGGTGTTAGAATTAATGAATCCCTGGATGATGACGAGCTTTACAAAAAGACAAATGAGACGGCTCATAAATTAGATCCGACACGTCCTACCGGCGGAGTAAGATACCTAAAGAAGAGTAATCTTTTGGAAGATGTATATACATACAATGACTTCCTTCATGACGGCGTAAGACCGGGCTGTGACAAGAAAGCAGATGTTACAAGCAATATGAAGAAGCCTTATCTTATTTCGGAATATAACGGACATATGTATCCGACCAAGAGCTATGACGACGAAACACATCGATTGAATCATGCATTAAGACATGTAAATGTACTCAACTCGGTCGGCTCTTACAAGGATATCGCCGGTTCCTTCGGATGGTGTATGTTTGATTATAATACACATAAGGATTTCGGTAGCGGAGACAGGATTTGCTATCACGGTGTTATGGATATGTTCAGAAATCCTAAGCTTGCAGCCTATGTTTATGAAAGCCAGCAGTCGGCACAAACTATACTTAAGATAAGCTCCAGCTTCGATATTGGAGAATATCCGGGCAGCGAAGTAGGAGATATCTATATATTTACAAATGCTGACAGCGTTAAGATGTATAAATGCGACAGCGAGTGCTTTAATGCCGAGAATTCCGATAATGAATTTGTATTCCAAAAGGAATATTTCAGGGATGATACCTATAAGTATATGAAGTATTCTCCGATTAAGCTTGAAGAATATAAATGCGAGTGGGGAAAAGCCGCTACCGTATTTAAGTTTGAAGCCATTAAGAACGGTAAGGTTGTTAAGACTGTTATAAAGAGTGCTCCGAAGTCTGTTAAGTTTGATATAAAAGTTAATAATACAAATCTTTCAGAGGGAGATTCTTATGATGCTGCAATGATTAGAATTGTTGCAACGGATGAAAACGGAAACCAGCTTCCGTACTTTAATGAGGCTGTTTCATTTGAAACAAGCGGTTCAGTGAGTCTTATCGGGCCTGATTTGATTTCACTGAAAGGCGGAATGGGAGGAACGTTTGTTAAGACAAACGGTACAACCGGTGAAGGTAAGCTTATTATAAAGAGTGCTCAGGCGGGAGAGCAGGAGATAGTATTTACTGTTATGAAATAAAAATAAAAAACATCCGGAAAAATCCGGATGTTTTTTATTTTAAGAGAATCAAAATATCTGATTTATTTATTTCCTTTTACGATATCTAAAATTTCAGCAGGTTTATTTATAAAAAGGCCTGCACCTGCATTTTTTAATTCTTCTATCGTCCTGAAGCCCCAGAGGACAGAAACGGAAGGGAGCCCCGAATTAACGGCGGTTTTAAAGTCAACCTCGGAATCTCCGATAAATACAGCATCCTCTTTGGTTTTACCTAATTCCTTTAAAGCTATAATAACTTCATCCGGATTAGGCTTTTTTCTGATGCCCTCTGCTTCATTTTCGCCTATCGATACAGTTATAAGACCCGGGAAATATTTTTCGGTTAAAATTTTCACTGCTGCGTCAGGTTTATTTGAAACTATGGCCTGAGATACATTTAAATCATTTAAAGACTGCATAATTTCAAGGATTCCCGGATAGGGAGCGGTTTTAATTTCGCAGTGATTTTTATAATATGCATTCATTTCGGCAAAAATCTTATCGATAACTTCATCGGAGGAATCCTTCGGAAGAGCTCTTTTAACATAATTTCTGATTCCGTTTCCTACATATCTTCTGGATTCGTCCTTTGTAATCCGAGGATAGGAGTTAACTGATAAAACATGATTCATAGCGGTATGCAGGTCGTCAAGTGTATTCAGAACTGTTCCGTCCATATCCCAAATTACGGTGTTATATTTAAGCATTTATATATATTCTCCTATGTTAAGCGGTAACTGTTTTATTGTAATAACATTTTGCAATGTTATTAATAACCTTGTAACTATAATGTCTTGCCATATTATAAATTATGATAAGGGATCAAATGAAACTGATCTTAGATACTATCGGTTTCGCCGTTTTGAGCCATAGCTTCACGTCTTTTTTTCTTTTTAATAGCCTTTTCTCTGTACATAATTCTATCAGCGGCTCTAACCAAATCATCGATGCTTAATGTGTCATCAATTAAATGATTTGCAATGCCTATACTTGCTGAAATCTCATAAGGCTTTTCCTTAACATTAGGAAGAGACATAATGGAATCCTGGAAGAGTTTCTGATATTCATCCAAAGATTCGTTAGTGTTTGAATCCAGAACGATTGCACCTGCAAATTCATCACCACCGTAACGGGCGAAGATACCGAATTTATTGAGTCTTAGCTTAAGAGCATTGGCAATTGCGATGAGAGCAAAATCACCCTCGCTGTGACCGTAATTATCATTAATATATTTGAGATTATCCATATCCAATGAAAGCATATAGAGGTATTTACCTTTGTTTTTAGGATTTGCTATAAGTTCATCCAGCTTTTGATAGAAGCCCCTGCGATTGTATATATCAGTCATCGGATCCTTTTCGGAAAGCATCTTGATTTCATTGTTAGCACGCTTCAATTCAGCGTTAAGGTCACTGAGCTTCTTACTGTGAAGCACAGAATATATGGAGTCTGACAGGAACATACCAAATTCATCGATACGCTGTAAATCCCTGATATCTATCTCCGAGAATCCCTCGATAACATATCCGTAAACGTTTTTACCGGAATTAAGAGAGCGGAGAACCATTATATTAATATCACTGTCAGATGAAAGTATGCGCTCTATATTTGGCATTATATTATTGATATGATATGTGGCTCCCGGTGTTTCATAACTGCTTTTATTCTTGGTTTGTGTAAGAACTGTCATTTCATTAAATTTATGAGGTATATCATCCTGGTTAATGACCTCGGTTTTTACAGCAGCAAATGTATAGATGTGGGACCATAATCTTAAATTGTCCGGAAGAAGTCTTGCTATATCCCAGATATTAGTTAAATCCAAGGTGGATGTCATCATATGATTCATAGCTGAGGTATGCCAGGTACAGTCTGCCAGGTTAGTGATAAGTTTGTTTATAACCTTGGTTGTTTCATCGAAACTAAGCTTTGAACAACATGAACAGGAACTGTTAATGTCCAGTTTAAAATCAACCGGAATGGTAGCTGACTCATGAATACCCATCAAATCAAAACGTTCAATTTCCTCTATAATGGATTCGCTGAGTTTATCATAGTCCGGAATAGCTGTTGTGATAGGAGGATTGTTGTATTTGGAACTGATAATTCCGTCAAAACCTGAAATCATAATGTCTTCCGGAATATTATATCCATATTTTACCAATTCATCGCAGGCAGTAATTGCCATAGCATCATTCGCACAAATAATGGCATCCGGAAATTCCTTTTCGGATTCGAATATCGACTTCATGGCATTCCTGGTAGGTACTTCCCAAAAGTCACCGTAGTATATGCGTTCCGATTCAACCGGTATGTTATTTTCCGTTAAGACCTTTTTGTAAACATCGAGTCTTTCTTCTGAAAATGAATTGCCCTTGATACCTGCAATCATATTTACTTTTTTTGCATTATGATATTCAACCATATGCCTTACAACTTTTTCAAATCCGGATTGATAGTCGAAGATGATATTGTAACAACTTTCAATATTTCTGTCGGTACAGAAAACCGGAATATCCATTTCGTGACCGATATCTATCAATCTATATAATATATTTTCGAATTTTAATGATTCAGAGAGGATAATAAGGGCACTTAAATCGAAATTTCTGATTATGTCAAAGAATTCATTATTACCGTCTACCGAAGCTGCATCAGACAGCGAATCGGAATTTGAGGATATAACAAGAACAAAGTAGCCATGTTCCTTTGCAACCTTTGTGAGCGCATTAAGGAGCTGGTTTACTCTTTCTTCATATAATCTGATTCCGCAAACACCGATTATTTTTCTGATTTGCATAGATACCTCATTTCCAATAAATAAGCACAAAAAAACACCTATTTATTTGATTTTATTTATATAAGTTTTTTAAACAATCTATTTACACTTATCACAATTATACTAATATTTACTGTAAAATACAAGCAAAATATCCTAAATAATCTATTAAATATAGTTATTAGGTCTAATGCTTGCAAGGTTTTATTAAGTATGATAAAATACAAAAAGTTTTTGCATGAGAATGCACCATATGCCCTGTGCAGGTTGCTATATGCGGCTGTTTAAAGGGCTATATTTGAAAGAAAGAGAGTTGATTATATGTGGGCTTTTGAAAGTGTTTTTTATCAATTTTATCCATTAGGTATGACGGGCGCTCCATTTGAAAATGACGGGGTGTTAGAGCACAGGATATTGAAGGTTAAGGATTGGATACCTCATTTAAAGAAATTAGGTATCAATGCTATATACTTCTCACCTCTGTTTGAATCCGATACTCATGGGTACAACACCAGAGATTACAGAAAGTTGGATGTTCGTTTAGGTACCAATGATGATTTTAAAGAGGTTACAAAAGCTCTTCATGAAAATGGAATAAAGGTAGTTCTGGACGGTGTATTTAATCATGTCGGACGTGGATTCTTTGGTTTTCAGGATGTTCTTACGAATAGATACGAATCAAGATATAAGGATTGGTTCCATATTTCGTTTGAGGGTAATTCAAATTATAATGACGGCCTTTGGTATGAAGGCTGGGAAGGAAATTATGATTTGGTTAAGCTTAATCTCAGAAACGAAGAGGTTATTAATTATCTTCTTGAAAGTGTTAAATACTGGATTGATGAATTTGAGATAGATGGTCTGAGACTAGACGTAGCTTATATGGTTGACAGAGATTTCCTCAAGAGACTTAGGAGTGCCTGTGATTCATGGAAGGATGAGTTCTTCCTCGTGGGTGAAATCCTCGGTGGCGATTATAAGACAATTATGAATGATGAAATGTGCCATTCTGCCACTAATTACGAATGTTATAAGGGGCTTCATTCTTCATTTAACAGTCTAAATCTATTTGAAATCATTCATTCCCTTAAGAGACAGTTCGGTCCTGAAAACTGGACTCTTTACAGAGGAAAGCATCTTTTGTCATTCGTTGATAATCACGATGTTTCAAGGGTTGCAAGTGTGCTCTCTAATGAGAAACATTTACCTTTGATTTATACACTTATGTTTACAATGCCCGGTATTCCTTGTGTTTATTACGGCAGTGAGTGGGGAATCAAGGGAAATAAGAGTGACGGTGATCCGGCACTTCG
>JAILOA010000080.1 GCA_024691065.1 Lachnospiraceae bacterium
CCTATTGGTATATGTATAACCAACCGGCATCGGCTCTCCCGCCTCAGTATCATAATATGATATTTGAGTCAGGACATCGCTTAAATCAATGCCTAAAATCAAATTTCTCTCGTCTGCCAACTGACTACCTCCAAACGAAACTACCGTTTTTTACTCCCAACTTATATTTCCGGTCTCTATATTATCCCGGATAATCCTTTTAAACATTCAGCTATCTCCGGCTTCTGCTCCCCGGCTAATCCCTCAAAACATTCAGCTATCTCCGGCTTCTGCTCCCCCGGCTAATCCTTTAAAACATTCTGCTATACACCGGCTTTATGTACCCGTACAGCTTTTGTATAACCATGCTCCCGGAAATTCTTTCAAATCTTTCCGTAATCTCAGGGCTTATCTACCTTGAATACTCCTCAAAGCTTTCCACCAAAGCCTTCTTGTAGGCATATTCTCTTACAAATTTCAAAAACTCCTCGGAATTCCCATCATTGTAAGCCCTTATTATCCTGTTAATGGAATAATAATCAAAGGAAGCTGTCTTTTCATCGTCACATTTTCCACTGATAACCCCTGATTTAAGGACCTTTCCGTCCATCAGTTCGCTATCCTCCCTTATGATACTGTATTCCACACATTCATCCTCAAAAATCAGGAAGCGCTTAATCCTTATTCCCTCATAAACATCCTGCATGAGTTCAACCTTAGGTTCGCCCTTTGCTTCCTCTCCGTCTTTATAAACCCTATAGCTGATATTTATAACATCCTGAGGTGAAGATATTATCTGAATATTTTTATAATCATTACCGCTTAGGTTAAGATCAAACTTACTTATAAAATCATCAAAGAAATCAAGCCACACGCCCTGTTCTCTAAAGGATTTAACCTGTTGCTCCACAAATTTCTTATATTCCACAGGAAGCTCTTCTTCATTTGATAAAGCCTTTAAAGATGCGAGTTTAATACATCTCGAATCGCCCGGCCTTACAATCTTGGTCATATAAGGTACAAGCCTTATGTCAAGCTCTCTACCCTTTATAAGGTATCTGTAGCTCATCATATTTAAAAATGCCATTAATATCGTTCGATTTGTGCCCTTTTTCTCAATGTATCTAAGGAACACCTTTACGACATCCTGATTGCTTTCCCCTGTATTTATTGCCTTAACAAGGATTCTCTCATCTAAATCGGCGATTGCAATGTTGCTGTTAAATGCGACCCTGTAAAGCTCAGCCATATCAGCTACCGTGCCATCGAAGTTTTTGCAAAGAAAATGAATTATATTATCCTCAGCCTTACCCTTCTTAAAGAGATGCATGGCAAATTTTTTCTTTAACTCATACTCTTCAGTCTCATCCTTATCATTTAAAAATGCTTCCGAAACAGCCGCAAGGGCCTTATTGCCGACCTTTTCATAGCCAAACAATCTGATACCCTCAATCGCCTTCATTACATTGTTTCTGCTGACACAAATCTCAACGATTCTTCCGGCCAAATCAGGATTTATATATTTCCATTTAAGATTTTTAAGGATTTTATCCAGTTCATCAGTGTCATATTCCTCATAAAAATCAATGATTATTTCAGAGTAAAGCTTTCTCCTGAAGTCCTTACTTATACCCTTTAAGAAATATAAACTCTTTCTGAGTTTCGATGCATTTTCACGAACCTTAATCGCTCCCTGCTTTTTATAGAGAAGGCTTATCAATACACCCGGATCCTTTTTACAATATTCATAACATTTATTTAAGAACATATCCACACGGATGAATTTCTTAACGGTATAGTCAACAGTACCTGCATATCTGTTTCCGTTAGCATCCGCAAGAACTATGGCGGCATCCTCATTATACAGGTTAATTATTGCCCTTCCCTGCACGAGTGGCACAAACTCTTCATTTTCAATCTGCGGATGACGCACATAAACTCCGACAATATCGGGACTTACGCACCATACCTCATAACAAAACAGGATATTTGTCATAAGCTCGGCATAATCTTCATCAATCATTTCCATGGTAATATATTCTTCATAGAGAGTCGCGAGATCCTTATTTATGCGTTCATTCGCGAGCTGCTCCAATGTAAATTTCCTGATTATGTCATCATAAGCTTTAAATATATTTCTGATTTTTTCTTTATTTTTTACAATGTAGGCATAAAGCGAAGCTCTCTTGGATATCTTAAGAGCCGTATCATATATGAAATATTCCAAAACCTCTTCCGGAATCACTTCCATATCCTCATAATCCCAGGTGTACATATAATATTCATACAGTCCGGTAATTCTAAGCCCCTCAATTATACCTGCCTTATACCAAATGTGATACTCTTTATCATTCTTCTGAGAGCTTATAAGCATTGAGCAAATAGCTTTCAGGTATTCGACATTGCCATGAGCGGTATAAAGCTTCTCCATATCCTCAAAAACAATTTCGGAAAAACCTCTTCTGACACCGGCAAAATAAGCATATCTCTCGGATATTTCCTTTGAAATCAGATTATTATTGATTCCCCAATGTATAACCTGCACAAGTCCGTCAAATAAATCCCCGAAAAGCGATGGCTCCTTTAATAATAACTTACATATAGAATAATAGAGAACAGGATTTGAATTTCCTGCATTTACATAATCTATAAGTTCATTAAATATAGCATTGATATCATATTGCTCTATATCACTTATAATGAGTAAACATGGTATTTTCCATGAATGCGCATTGCTTTTGTAAGCACTGAGCAGATTCTTTTCAAAATCGAGAGCAGTATAATTTTTCGAAGCAGCTTCGGAATTAATTCCCTTACTGCCCATAATGCTATCCTCTGAAATATTTTCGAAAAGGCTTTCCAACCTGACTTCTAAGCCCCCGTTTTCCGGACCGCCTTCCAATCCCTCAAGCCCCGGCTTATCACCGGTAGCGCCTTCCAATCCCTCGAGCCCCGGCTTATCACCGGTAACCTCTTTCGCACCTTCTTTTTTACCGGTATTTATGACCTCGTCTTTACTTCCGCCGGTTTCAGTCCGGGTGTCAGTTACATTTTCCGGATTCTTAAGCTTTGACTTATAAAGCAAATATGAAATTTCCGCATACAAATCCATATCATCATCGAAAAGCGTTTCCTCTTTATTTGCAAATTCCGTCTCTGCTCTCTTAAGCTCACCTATGCTATTATTACCTACGGCAAGGCTAAGCTTTAAAAGCTTTTTAAGCTTCTCGATACTATTATCTCTTCCTGAATTTTTCAAGAGCTCCTCGGCATTTTTTCTGTATTCTTCAAATGTAAAATTGCCGGAAATATAATCTACATACAGACGCAGGCAATTATAATAAAACTTTTGTGCCTTAATGGTATCTTCGAATTCGATTTTATTTAGAATTCCCGAAGAAACTACCACTTCCACACTACTGCTGTACACATCCGAATAAATATTAATATGCCCGAAATTCTCGCCTTCTTTAATAAATCCCGGATCACAGGTAAACATAAGCAGATATTCGCCGTTCTTAAAGCTGTCATCATTTATTCTATTGCTCTCTAAGGTTATAAAATTAGAATCTGTTTCAACGGTACAATTTGCATAACCCCAGGTACTTTTTCTTATTGTTATTTCCTGTCTCCATGCAGTTTCGGACTCATTAATATTAATAACATTTTTATCAAACAGAAGTTCCACCGGCTTCTTTGCACCAATCGAAACCAGGTACTCTTCCATCGCAAACATTGCATTTTTATTCTTTTTAAGACTCTTATAAAGCATCTTATGCTTGGCATCATCACCGGTCAAATTCTTTTCAAAAGCCTCGGACTTAAATATTTTGGCCGCCTTGCCAAGATTATCCTTTGCATAATCGCAGAATTCATCTATATTTTTTATCAGTCTGCCGTCTACATTTACGCCCGAAATCACCTTTACAATAAGCGTCAACGTTTCACTTCCGCAGTCACTGAAAATGCGGATGATTCCCTTCAATATATCTCCCTTTTTCAAATGTATCGCATTAATTTTAATTTCAATATTGTTCGTAATACCCGAAAATTCACGATTTACAACCTCTATGAATTGCGTCTCCGATTTTACTTCACCGGAAAAATAAGAATTTGCATCATTAGAAAGCACAAAGAGACAATTACACTCTGTGCCTTCAATTACTTCGACGGTTTTCTCATCGCCACTATCGATTTTTAAGTTTGGAATATTATATTGAAACTCTTCTCTTGCATACTTAAGAACCTTGTTGTTCATTTTCCTGACCTTTCATGTGGAGATATTATTCTTTCTTTACAATTAATCCTTGTATTAATGCGGATATTCTTTAGTCTGCTTTGCTTGCTGAATTATATTAATCTCTCTTGGAGAAAAATGTACCGACCGGCTTATCCTCAAACAAATCATAGAGCTTTTCAGGATCCTTGCCGCTCATTAGTACTACGTCTATATCATTTTTAAATGCTCTCTCGACAGCATCTATCTTGGATGCCATACCACCGGTACCGAATTTTGTTCCCGCACCTCCTGCATAGCTTCTGATTCTCTCATCAATTGTTTCAACACGCTTGATAAGCTTTGCATTCTCATCTTCTCTCGGATCACCTGTAAAAAGTCCTTCTATATCGGACATAATTATAAGGAGATCCGAATCCAATATGCCTGCAACAATCGCTGCCAGGGTATCATTTTCTCCGACCTCAAGCTCCAACTCGTCGATTGCCACGGTATCATTTTCATTTACTATCGGAATCGTGCCATATGAAATCATCTGGTTCATACCATTGATAACATTTTCACGTCTGTCCTCAAGCAATATATATTTTGTAAGCAAAACCTGAGCTATGTTGATGCCATATTCCGAAAAATATTTATCGTAAATATACATAAGCTCGCACTGTCCGACTGCCGCACAGGCCTGCTTTTCCATAGTAGTAGCCGGTCTCTGGTTAAGGCCGAGCTTTCCGGCACCGAGACCGATTGAACCACTTGAAACCAATACAATTTCAAAACCGGTATTTTTCAAATCGGAAATAACTTTTACAAGCTTTTCCATTCTCCTTATATTAAGCATACCCGTTCTGTGATGGGTAATTGTAGAAGTGCCGATTTTTATTACTATTCTTTTTCTCTTACTGATTTTAATGTTACTCATAATATTTCTTAAAACCTCTTTTTCTATGCATTTGATGCTTTACAGCCCTTAGGTAAAACTTGTAATTAACCACGGTATGAAATATGAAACCGTACACATGATAAGTAAAGCCAGACAAATTCCAAGTAAAATAGCAGGAATACTCTTCTTTGGACGGATACCTAGGAGTGCTGCTATTAAAGACCCTGTCCATGCTCCGGTTCCGGGCAGCGGAATACCGACAAAAAGTACCAGCCCCAAAAATTCATATTTTTGAATCTTATCACTCTTACTAAGAGCCTTTTTCTCGAGCTTTTCAATCTTAGGCTTCAAAAATTTTGTCTTCTTAAGCCAGTCAAATATATCTGTGATAAGCCATAAAATAAACGGAATCGGGATAATATTTCCGATAGTACAAATAATAATTGCCTTTACAATAGGCACCTTAAGCACCGCCGCTGCTATGATTCCGCCTCTGAGCTCCAAAATCGGAAGCATTGAAATAATAAATATTACCCACTCTTTCGGAAGCTTGTCACCTAAAGTATCCGTAAAAAAATTAACTAAATCGTTTACCATTTTATCTCTTTCCTTAAATTATATTTTACTTGAAATTATCTCCATAATAAGCTGTATTTTCAGGCTTATTATGGATTTTATATATACTTTCTTTAAATATTATTTCTTCATAAGATCTTCAACAAGTGTATCAACAGCCTCACTGAATCCTTCAATCTTCAAATCTTCGATTGAGCCCTTGTCTGCAGCACTTGAAATATCCGATGTAATCGGAATTCTTGCAAGCACCTTTAAGTTGTATTTCTCGGCAATTTCGTCAACCTTGCTCTCGCCGAATACATTTAAATGCTTTCCACAATCAGGACATACTACATAGCTCATATTTTCGATGATACCGAGAATCGGGATATTCATCATTTCAGCCATCTTAACAGCCTTCTGAACAATCATTGAAACCAAATCCTGAGGGCTGGTTACGATTACGATTCCGTTGATAGGAATGTTCTGGAATACTGTAAGCGCAACATCGCCTGTTCCCGGTGGCATATCAACATACATAAAATCAACATCCGACCAGATTACCTCTGACCAGAACTGCTTAACTGTTCCTGACATAACCGGACCTCTCCAAACAACCGGGTCGGTTTCATCTTCAAGAAGTGAGTTTACGGAAATTGTCTGAATTCCTGTCTTGGTTACTACAGGGAAAATTCCTGTCTCATCGCCGGTTGCATGCTCTGTAAGTCCGAATTCCTTAGGAACCGAAGGTCCTGTTACATCGGCATCGAGAATTGCGGTTCTGTAATCTTTTCTCTGTGTCTCAACTGCAAGCATAGATGATACAAAGCTCTTACCAACGCCACCCTTACTGCTGACTACACCGATTACCTTTCTTACTGTACTATATTGATTTAATTTTTCGAAAGGATCAGGATTTCCGCCCTTTCTGCTTGGACAATTAAGTCCGCAGGACGAGCAATCGCTAGGGCTACACTCCTCCGGATTTTTTGGATTGTTTGTGTTTTCACTCATAATATTTGCCTCTTTTCTATAAATAATAAGTTTAAATCCCGGCCCGGACCTGTTAAACCCGGTAACTGCCGATATATTTTAAATCGTAAATGCATCCCTTACCCGGTTGCATTTTGATTTTTGACATTATCCAATTATATTTTCCAATATCTGATTAAATGTTTTCTTTCATAATTCTAAAGCATTCTCAAATACCCCTATCAAGGTGCATTTTGCTTTATTTAGTTTTTTAAGCTTTATCAAATGCATTCCCTACCCGGCTGCACTTTGATTATTACCGTTTTCATAATAGCTCTTATCCAAATTGGAGAACTTGGTATATTTTCCGACCCAGGCAAGCTTCTCTGTTCCAACCTCACCATTACGGTGCTTAGCAACAATTATTTCCGCAACGCCCTTGTCTTCCGAATTCTGATTATAATAATCATCCCTGTAAATAAACATTACGATATCCGCGTCCTGCTCGATTGCACCGGATTCACGAAGATCTGAAAGCATAGGCCTTTTGTCGCTTCTATTCTCCACGGCACGGGAACATTGGGACAATGTAACGACCGGGATGTCAAGCTCCATAGCCATTATCTTAAGTCCACGTGAAATATCCGATATTTCCTGCTGTCTGTTATCCTGACTTCTGCTTCTGCTATCCGATTGCATAAGCTGCAGGTAGTCGATTATAACCATATCCAGTCCGCTTTCAATCTGAAGCTTTCTGCATTTGGATTTAATTTCCGGAAGAGTTATGCCGGCCTGACAGCAAATATACAGGTTCGAATCACCGAGCTTGGTAACTCCGTTTACAATATCCTTCCACTCTTCGGTATTAAGATCGCCGATTTTAATTTTGGACGCAGATACATTTGACTCCATAGATAAAAGTCTCTTTGCGAGCTGCTCCTTGCTCATCTCCAGGTTAAAAATCGCTACATTTTTCTTCTCTGCAACTGCCACATGTTCCGCAATATTTAACACAAATGCGGTTTTACCCATGGCAGGACGCGCTGCAACCAGGATAAATTCGGACTTATGAAAGCCGGAAAGCTTCAAATCCAAATCCGTAAAACCTGTCGGGATACCGGTTATGACACCGCCATTCTTGTAAGCTTCTTCTATGGAACTCAGGGCCTCGAGCATAATGTCACTGATTGGCTCAAAGTCGCTGCCTATACGTCTTTGCGTTATATTAAATATTCTTTTTTCTGCATCATCCAGGAGTTCCTCAAGCCCCGCCTTACCGCTGTAAGCCTCATTCATTATGTACTGCGATGCCTTTATCAGTCGTCTGGCCTGAGATTTCTCATAAATGATTCGCGCATAATATTTGGCATTTGTGGAAGTAGGGACGCTGTCATATAAGGAACTTAAGAAATCCGCGCTGTAAAACTCCGGCGGTACATCCTTTTCCCTTAGCTTTGCCGCCAAAGTGACAGCATCTATTTCAACCTTGTCCTTGTACATTTGTACGAGAACATTAAATATTTCTCCGTATTGAATGGTATAAAAATCGTCTTTCCCAATCATTTCGGATATGGTGGATATATTTTCGCTATCCATCAAAATGGATCCCAAAACCGCGAGCTCCGCCTTTTTATCATGCGGTGGAGACAGCTTAACTACCTGATTATCCATCATTCCTCCTAAGCCTCTTCAACCATAACCTTCACTTCAGCTGTTACTTTTTGATGAAGTTTAATCTTTAAATTATATCCGCCCGGAGCCTTAATCGGCTGGTCGAGAGACATTTTCTTCTTATCAATGTCATGTCCGAGCTGCTTCTTTAACTCAACTGCAATTTCCTTGGTGGATATAGAACCAAAACTTCTACCGTTAGAACCGGTCTTAAGTGACATTTTAACCTGCTTTCCGTTTAACTCATCCGCAAGAGCCTTGGCTGCATCGAGCTTTTCCTTTGCCACCTTTTCCTCATGCTTCTTTTCAAGCTTTAAATCATTGAGATTCTTGGCAGTTGCTTCAACAGCCTTGCCGTTCTTGATAAGGAAGTTTCTTCCGTAGCCTTCCTTTACGGTAACCTTATCCCCTTTTTTACCAAGTCCCTTGATGTCTTCTTTTAAAATAACGTCCATACTATCCTCCTTATTTCTTTCCCGATTTTTTCTCGGTTTCTAAATATTCATCAATAATCTTTTTGATTTTTTCAATGGCTTCCTTGGTGTTACTGTTCTTAAGCTGGGCACCCGCTACGTCCAAATGTCCGCCTCCTCCGAGTTTCTCCATAAGAACCTGCACATTGACCTCGTCTATGGCTCTCGCACTTATAAAAATAACACCGTTTAGAGGAGTCAACACGAATGAAGCCTTGACGCCCTCTAAATCGAGCAATGCATTTGCAACCTTTGCTCCAAGCACCGTCGGATCCGGAGCGTCCTTTTGATCGGATACTGCAATGGCAAATCCATTCTCATAAATCTCGGCCGTTTGAATAACCGATGCTTTCATCTTGTAATCATCGATATTTTCTCTGAACATCTTCCTGAGCTTAACCGTATCGGCGCCGTTTCTCTTGAGAAATGCCATAGTTTCAAAGGTTCTTACGCCACATTTACTTGTAAAATAATTAGTATCAATCAT
Organism: Lachnospiraceae bacterium; assembly: GCA_024691065.1. Classification (GTDB taxonomy): domain Bacteria; phylum Bacillota; class Clostridia; order Lachnospirales; family Lachnospiraceae; genus JAEEJA01. The sequence goes on from JAILOA010000080.1 coordinate 9,255, forward strand.
TATACCGGCATAAAGTGCATTTGCCTCTTCAACCGTAAGTTTGTCGCCCTCTTCCACGTACTGGGAAATCTCTGCAATCATTTCGCAGGCAGATGATGCATAAGGCTCTATATAGAACAAAATTGCGTTATCAATGGAATTGCCGGCCTGTCTGTGGTGGTCGATAACGACTATTGAATTAGTCATTTCAAGAAGTTCCGGACACTGTGTCCTGTCGGCCTTATTGACGTCCACGACAACCAGGGCTGTATTCTCATCCACAAGATTTATGGCCTGTTCATTACTGATAATCATATCCGCCGGATACTTCTGCGAAACGAATGAATCCCTGATAGGATAAACTGTTTCGGAACATTCACCGAGAACAATGTACACCTTTCTTCCGAGCGACTTAGCGATTTTAAATATACCGATACAGGCACCGAACGAATCCAAATCTCCCATCTGATGCCCCATAACAACAACTCTCTCTTTGCTCTCTATAATTTCCTTCAGAGCCTGAGCCTTTACTCTTGCCTTTACACGGGTGGTCTTCTCAACCTTAACCTGCTTTCCGCCGAAGAACTCTTCACTTTCCTCATTCTTGATGACAGCCTGGTTTCCGCCGCGTCCCAAAGCAAGGTCAATTGCCGCACGCGCCTTATTGTATCTGTTTGCAAAGCTGTCATCTCCGGTACCTACGCCAATACTCAGGGTACATGAGGTCTGATTACTGTTAATCGTAGTTCTTACCTCGTCCAATATGGAAAAGTTCTTTTCTTTGATATCATCCAAGTATTTTTCCCTAAAGACGAAGACATATTTATCCTTCTCAAACTTTTTATAAATCGCATCTATGCTTGTCATAAATGCATTGATCCTTCTGTTTGTTATCGCAAGACTGAGAGTCTGCGTAACATCATCATTTGCCGAAAATGTTTCATCAAAGTTATCGATATACAAAAGGCCGACAAGCATATTCTCGTCCTTTACATTTCTCTTTAACTCAGCCATCTCGGTCTCATCGTAAATCGAGGCAATGACGATACTTCCTACGGAAGCTATCCTGTCAAAAGGAAGCTTTGTATTGGGCTCTTCCTTATCGAAAACCACCCTCCTCAAAACAACCCTGTAAATGTTATCACCTATAACCTCGGTAAATTCCGTATCTTTATCAGGCTTAGGGAATTTATCACAGGTAATATCGGGAAATACATTTGAAATGTTTCGCTTGGCTGCTTTTTTATTGACGATTATTTCGACAAAACTGCTGTTACTCCAAAGCATATGGCCATCATTACTAAAGATTGCAAACGGCATATTCATATCATCAATGATATCTTTTTGCAAATCACCGAATTCCTGAGCAAATGTAACAAGCTCGGAATAGATTCGAATACGTCCGAAATATATGAGATATAACGATACCCCGGTGAAAATAATGAAATATATAAGACTTAAAAGTCCCAATCTTCTATTGTAATGATATACATGAATTGTCAATAATAACATAAGCACATCTGCCAGAATAGGCCAGTATGTGTAAAAATTCAACGGTCCCTTTAGGCGATAGCTTACATTAAACGAATCTTTATTGTCTTTTCTTGAATTCTTTGACATAAGGTCACTCCTAATTTTTATATCTATTGTTTAGTCCTAAAAATGGCTAGACTAAAACAATTTATTATATCATTTTATTATTGCAATGTCAAAATAGAAGTACAAAAGAATAAGAGGCCGGATAATCGACCTCTTGTCAATATTATTCTTTATTCTACTTCGCTGCTTACTCATAACATAATGCACTTCGTGCCTTATAAACAGGAGCGTGAAAGTCCTATTAATACAGGAAATCCCCACCTACGCCATCATAACTTAACCAATTTACTTAGGCGATTGCCCCTTCATAACCGGTTTACTTATACTACTACCTTTTCATAGCTAATTTACTTAGGCGGTTGCCCTTTCATAACCAGCTTCATGAAAATCGGCATAAATATCATTATCAGGATGTAACCTGCCACCATACTTATAATCAAAGATTTTATCCATACAGGAAGAAACGGCATATTTCCGTGATGTGCCTTTGCCTGCATATAAGCCATAAAAATCATAGCTGTTGTGATAAACGGTGTGTAAATAAGATCTGAAAACAACGCCTCTATAAGCTTTGACTTAAGTCCCTTTCCGTGCTTCTCCTCCACACTGTCATTTATCTTCTTCATAGGTACCAAAAATCCGATAATTAAACTTATAATGGTACTGACCATAAAGCTGATTATCCAACTCATTACATTGAATTTACCGGATGACAGTAAACCGATTAGAGATAAAAAGAAACTTAGGGTTACACCCATTAAAAGACTCATTTTTCTCCCGATCATTTTCATTTGTTTTGCTTTTTCTTCGTTCAAATTGCTATACCTCCCATAATTTTTTTTGCAGAATTCTAATCCGAACCGATATTTTCCAAACAGAGATTAAAACTCATTTTCATACTAATTATGATTACTTCCAATGTAATCACCCTCGTTATACACCTACAATTATTATAACTTTTAATTGATTCTTTATCAAGTGCAATTTCTCAGAAAAGAGGACACTTATATGAAGAAAACCACAGGAAAAATATTATCCGTTGCACTTTCCGCAGCTTTATTTATCGCAGGTGCAGGAGCTATGCCAAAGGATGCAAATGCATCAAAAGCCCCAAAACTAAACAAAAAAAAGACTTACCATTAAGGTTGGGAAAAGGTTTTCAATAATTAACCAAGACTGTCTTATTTCAGTTCCGAAAAAAATCCGGCAGCCGGGATAAACTCCCGGCCACCGGATTTTGTTATGTATTATAAAATTTAGATTATTTATATTTAATAATTTACCCGGATTTTGATTTTCACCAAACAAAAATCTTCTGCCCCGGTATTTTCTATTTATCTATATTTTACTCCTCTACTGTGGCAATCTCATTAAATCCTTCTCGCTCAGCATAGCTTGTATGAAGAAGCTCATGAGCCTTATGTGAATTAGGCTCGCCGAGGAATTTCTCGTAAAGCTCGATAATCTGTGGATTGTTATGAGACTGTCTGATTGTCTGAGCCTCATCCTCCGAGTAAAGAGCCTTAGCTCTCTTCTCTTTGTATGTATCCATGATATCATCATCTTCGTCAGGAAGGAAGCATTCTCTGATGTATGGCTGACCACCACCGTTGATACATCCACCCGGACAACCCATGATTTCAATGAAATGATACTTTGAAGTACCTTCGCGAATCTGATCAAGGAGAACCTTAGCTGAACGCATACCTGAACAAATTGCTACATTTACGGTAGTTCCGTTTATATCGAGTGAAGCCTCGCGGATACCTGCTTCATGGCCTCTAACCTCTTCAAATGTAATCTCCTGCTTCTCTTCGCCTGTAAGCTTAAAGTAAACTGTACGAAGTGCAGCTTCCATAACACCACCGGTAACACCGAAGATAACGCCGGCACCTGTGTAATCACCCATAATATCCTGATCCCAATCCTCATCAGGAAGTTTCTTGAAGAGAATACCGGATCTTCTGATCATTCTTGCAAGCTCTCTTGTTGTGATAACTGCATCTACATCAGGAATTCCATTAACCTTCTCCTGCTCACGTTCCTTCTCGAACTTCTTGGCAACACAAGGCATAACAGAAACAACAAAGATATCCTTAGGATCGATACCATTTTGCTCTGCCCAATAAGACTTAATGATGGCACCCTGCATCTGATGAGGTGACTTACAGGATGAAAGATGAGGTAACAAATCACCGTAATTGTACTCAGCATAGTTGATCCAGCCCGGTGAACAGGATGTAATCATTGGAAGAACTCCACCGTTGGTAAGTCTTCCGAGAAGTTCTGTACCTTCCTCCATGATTGTAAGGTCTGCACCGAAGTTTACGTCATATACTCTTTCGAAACCAAGTCTTCTCATGGCTGCAATCATCTTACCTGTAACAGGT
>JAILOA010000081.1 GCA_024691065.1 Lachnospiraceae bacterium
ATTTCCTTCTTTAATCTCTTCTTTGCGGCCTTAATGGCATCCTTCTTCCTGAAACGAAGCTCCTTATCCCAGAGAAGCCATTCCTTACCGCCATTTTCATTCTTTAAAGCCATATAAAGTGCATAGTCATCCAGCCAGAAGCCGTTACATTTTTCAAACTCCTTATAGCTCTTTAATGTCTTTAAATCAACCTTTTCAAACGCTTTCTTCAATACCTTGAAACGGTTATTGTATATAATTTCATAATCCACCCTGGATGCATCGTCTCCCCAGGATATGGATGTAATATAATCCTTTGTGATATATCCTTTGGATACGAGAATATCAAGGTCAATAAAATAAGGATTTCCCGCAAATGCAGAAAAAGATTGATATGGGCTGTCTCCAAAACTCGTAGGTCCAACCGGCAACACTTGCCAATAGGTTTGATTTGCTTTATTCAGTGCATCAACAAAATCGTAGGCAGCCTTTCCGAATGTTCCGATTCCATAAGGAGAAGGCAGGGATGAAACAGGCATTAACACTCCTGAACCCCTTTTACTTAAAAGATTTTTCTTTTTCATCAAATGTCCCCTTTTAAAAACATTAAAGCCCTTATAGATAATCTAATAAGAGCTTTATAATTTCGATAAATGATTTACAAATTTACAATTGCTTTTTTAATTTCAAAATATTCTTTCCCTCTTTGTATTCGTAGGCAACTTCATCCATACTCTTTTTAACGATAAAGATTCCTAGTCCGCCAATTTCCCTCTCTTCTGCTGAAAGCGTAACGTCCGGATCATCTTTTGCCAAAGGATCATAAGGAACTCCATTATCAATAAATGTTAATACTACAGAAATAGGATCTTCAAAAATCTCGACTCTGATTATTGCAGTTCCAACACCTTTATCATAGGCATAATTACATATATTTACAAATATTTCCTCTACAGCTACATCTATCTGCATCTGAGCCTTCATTGGACACTCTTTTAATTCTAATTGCTCATCTACGAATTGAATAACTTCATCCAAATTATCAACTTTTGCTTCAATTTCAATCTCTTTCATTCGCAAATCCTTTCTCTGAGCACCTATATCAAACTTAAACTCTCGAAACAGTTGCCCAAATCATCATTCAATTGTAAGAATATCCGAAAAACCTGTTACTTCAAAAATCTCCATAATAGCTGCATTAGAATTCTTAACTACCATAGGATTATCCGAACCCTGCTTATTCATTGTTTTCTGAGCGAAAAGCAAAACTCTGAGTCCGGCACTGGAAATATAATCAAGCTGTCCTAAATCAATAATAAGACTTTTAACACCATCTAAAGATGCCTTTAACTCACTTTCAAGCTGAGGAGCTGTTGTAGTATCCAATCTTCCTTCAATCGCAATAGTCAATTGATCCCCATTAGCTGTTTTTATAATATTCATTACTATTCTCCTTTCACCGAGTAGGCTTAATAATATATCAATCATTTTATAACAACTGCCTGAATAATGCAACTGTTTTTTCTGTTTCACAAGGTTCTTTAACTCATTCCTTTACCACCTGAAACAGTCTTTTTAAGATTATGGTTTTTTACTTTTGATGTGACTGATGACTTATCCGGACTCTTGGAGTTGTCTTCCTTCTTTACTTTTTTATCTTCGGCTTTTTTTACTGCCTTATCCTTTTTCTTGTCCTGCATCTTATCCTGCTTTTTATCCTGTTTCTTGTCCTTTTTCTTATCCTTTTTATCGGATTTTATTTCTACAGGCTGTACCTCCGGATGTGCCTTAAGATACATTTCATAATACTTATCTACCATCTCGTCTATTACCTGACCGGTAAATACGGCACCTTTCGGTCCGTGATATTTAATATTTCCTTTAATTTGGGCAGAACAAGTATTAAAGTAGTTATTAAAATCTTCGGACTCCAAAAGTAAATCGGCCCTTAACCTGTTATTATCAACCTTTATATGATCTAACTTGGCAAGTACTTCCTTTTGACGATCATTAGGTTTTCCCTTTACATGGGAAAGATAATCTTTTTTATAGACAAATGCAGCTGCCACGGCTCTTTTTAAAAGAGTCATATTATCCGGAAGCTTTTTTCCCATCATTTCTTCCAAATCACTTCTATAACTCTCCCTGCTTTCATCATCCATTCCAAACATACTGCATCCGATAACCATTTCAATTAAATTCATATCATCTTTATAATCTGCTTCATTTTTGGCGGCTGTTTTAGCATTGGAGCTCTTTGACTTTTCCAATTCACTATTTGCCTGCTTCAAATAATTATCCAGAAAATATTTAGTTCGGGAGACAAAATTCTTTTCATCAAGATCTGCATTTTTAATAGCATAATTCCTAAAATGATCCAAATCAATTTTTTGATGTGCATCTGTTGTCATTCGTAATTTTTTTATATCC
>JAILOA010000090.1 GCA_024691065.1 Lachnospiraceae bacterium
GTAAGTCTGGATAATAGTTTATATATGATAAAAGTGTATCGCCATTACTAGTATAAGAAAAAGTTAATTCATAATATTTATTTCCATCTAATGTTCCTTCTTCTCCATTTTGCACAACGTAATTTGCAAGTTTCATATGATTGTTGTAAAGAGTAGATGTAACGGACGTTTCGGTTGGATTGGTAGGAGTGGTTGTATTAGTCGGATTAGTCGGATTGGCCGGATTAGTCGGATTAGTCGGATTAGTCGGATTAGTCGGATTGGCCGGATTGGCCGGATTAGTCGGATTGACCGTAACGGCCGCTTGGCTTGCAGCTGAAGGAGTAGCAGGTGTAGTTGGATTTAAAGCATTATTTGATGTTGAATCATTTTGAACTTTAACTACACAACGATATTTCTTTTTTCCTACTTTTGCGGTAACGACAGCTTTTCCGGAATTCGAGTTGCTGTAAATTTTACATATGGATTTCTTTTTTCCAAAACTTTTTATACTTAATATTTTTTTGGATGAAACAGACCATCTAACCCTTGAAGTCGGTTTAATAATTTTAATTGTTGTAGATTTGTTAACCCTCATTACAATTTTCTTCTTGGAAATCCTTGTTTTTTTCCTTGATTTGTTCATTAAAATTACTTTGTTTTGCAAATCAAGTAATTTAGAATCAACCTTATTTTCTAAATCATTGCTCCGAGCTGAAACTCTTGTGTCAGGTATAGATACCGAACTAAATAATAACATAATAATAAGAGAAATAATCCCTGTTTTCTTAATTGTTTTCATAGTAAGCCCTCCTTTATAAATGAAATTTAGTAAATATAATTTACTTTGATTTCCAGTATTATATCGGGGATTATTTTATAAGTCAAATACACTCGGACTGCTACAAAGCTCGATAAAATAAGGGTTTACAGAAAAATGTTTTATTGGATGTTAAAATTGACATCATTAATGTAAAAATCAAAAACATAGGAAAAACACCTTTAACTCTATAGCAATAATTTTATACTTATCTTTTTAAAGAATATAAATGAATTAACTGAATTAAGCAGTGTTTCCTACTCAACATATACTTAAAATTTTAAAATAAGTAATATCCACAAACTTTGTTCCCTCCTTCGTTTTTTCAACAGTCTTTTCCTGCTTGATATAACCCTTAACAGTTGCAGTTCCCATATTCCTGATTTTCTCAATAAGCTCTGGTCTTCCTTCACAATTGATCAGTTTAAACTCATCCTTAACGGAAATGTAGAAACTTTCGAGATTTATGCTTTTTTCTTCATTTACAGGAGGAATTTTAAATGTATTTAATTTTATAATTTGATTTTTCGCTGAAGAAACCGAATCTCTATAAGCATTTGTATTAATCGTGTCAGATACTGATTTTACTGCATTTGTATCCGGTTGATTTGAAGCTTCCTTCAAATCTGTCAAGGCATTCCCCTGGCTGGAAGCTTCCTTCAAATCTGACGAGGCATTCCCCTGGTTAGAAGCTTCCTTCAAATCTGACGAGGCATTCCCCTGGCTGGCATCTTCCAAAGTAGTAAAAAGTGTAAGGGTCGCTATATTTGTCTCAGAAATGTTATCTTTTTTTTCAGCCCGATCCTTTTCATGCCCGGTAAGTCCGTTCCTTGAAAAAGCATTAATATCGCCCTCGGCCCGGAATTTTACCTGTCTTTCAATTTCTTTATTAGCATCATTTTCTTCAATAGATATAAAATCCTCACCTACTACACAGATTTGATTATCAATCACATCAATATATCCGCGCAGTTCAACACCCGTATAACAAGCCTCGGTATATGTATCGGTTTTATCGCTATAATTGAATAATGGAGGATTCTCCATCGCAATATTAACGACATTAAATACCTTCTCAAACGGATTATCAAATTTATCCAGCCTGTCACATGGAGGGATAATACGGACCTCCCCCTTCGTAAAATCCTTGCCCGGATTCAAATAATCAAAACCGCCTACTCCCTTTAATGTTATTTTGTTAAAATACTTTTCCATAATAGGTACCTCCTAAATAATAAAATTTGACCTCAATCAGCCTTTAAATAATAAGAAACTAAACAAAAAAATTTTGATCAGGATAATTAAAGATATTAATCCTTATCTTTTAAATCCCTTCATAATAAATAATCGTGTAATTTTTCCGGAATACAACATTTTTGATAAAATTTTATAAATATTTTAGAATTTAAAATCTGAATAATAATGTTTTGAACTAACAGATTAACGACAAATAGGCACTTCCCCCACACTTTATCCCCTAAAGATTGACAGTTTACGACGCTTATGATACATTTATCACTAAAGAAGAAATGGGAAAGAGGTGAATTACTTGAGCCTGGGAGCAAAATATTTTGTGGAACAATTTTTGGCAGGCTTCGCATTTATCATTTTATGTTTATGGCTACTGATTTGGGAAAGCCTGGGTAAATCAGTAAATGTAGCGGTTTCCGTTGGGGTAGCGGTTATTTTACTGCTATACTTTATAGAGCTTATGATTCCACAAAAGCAGGTTGATATGGAAGATGAACGCTTTCGTCAAAATATGCGAAGAGCAAGAAATATTGTATCAAACATAGCCGGTCTGATTGTTTGCATTTTTATCGGCGTAAATATTTTGAATCTATTGTTTTTTCATTGGTTCGAAAGCCCTACATTTAAATGGGAATACATAGGAATTATTTGGGGAGCATTTGAGGTGCTGTCCTACGGGTTCTTCATGTGGTACGAGAAAATGGACTAAGTCAGAACCTGATTCCAAGATCTCAGGAGAAAAACCATCAAATCCCGATGCTCTTTCGCTTTTTTTCGGAACTTTTGGGCGCAGGAGAATTACAACAGAGCGTTCGGTCTTATAAAACTTGAATTGGTAATTCTCCATAAAGATAATCTGCTTTGCAGTTTATCTTTTCGCAAGATCTCAGGAGGAAAACCATCAAATCCCATTGCACTTTCGCTTTTTTTTCGGAACTTTTGGGTGAAGGAGAATTTACAAAAAAGGTAGGTAAAAAATGGAAGATGTTCTAATAACAAGGATTTCGGAATTTAGGGAAAAAAAGAATATCACTCAGGGAGAGCTCGCAGAAAAGGTTGGTGTCAGGCGTGAAACCATAAGTCGTTTGGAAAATGGCCAGTACAACCCATCCTTAAAGCTTGCATTTGACATTGCTGCCATTTTGGATGCATCAATTTATGATTTGTTCGAATATGTGCCAAAATCGGAATTAAAAAAGAATCCGAAGTTTGGATTTTCAAATAAATAACAACACCATGTGTTACGAAAGGAGATTTCAATGAAAAAAATATTTTGGGGATTTATCTTGCATACGTTTTACTTACTTATTCCGATAGGAGGTGTGGAAGTACGCATTTTACCCGCATTTATAGGTTATATGCTGGTATTTTATGGATTAAACGAACTCTATAAAAAAGAGAATGAGGAACATTTCAAGAGTGCAAGGACACTGTCTGTAGTATTAACAGCCTATGAATTTATAATTTTTGTCCTGAATATATTCAAAATCAACACCGGAGTAACCGAATTTCTGGCGACAAAAGACGGGATATTTCAGGCCAGAGAATATGATGCTCCTGTAATTATAATGAATATAATTTCCTTGATATTCGTGGCAATCAATGTTTATATGTATTACCACATACTAAAGGGAGTCCAGCAAATGGAGCAAAATCATACACAGTATTATAACAGCCTGGGCCTGGAAAGCGTATTTAAAGCGGAGGTAATATTGTCCTCCATCTTTGTTATTTGCATGTTAATCACAATTATATTTCATAAAACATTTATCAATATATTTTTTGACGATTTTATCCAATTGGCAAATACACCAAAAGCAGAATTAACGGATAAGCTCAGGGATCAGTTGATTATAGGCTCTCTACCTATTGTGATATTCGGTTTGGCTTTTGTTATCGCCTATATCTCATTCAATATTTACAAGGCAAGAAATTATA
>JAILOA010000126.1 GCA_024691065.1 Lachnospiraceae bacterium
ATTTCCTTAAGCTTAAGCGAACCTTCGCAGGAAAGCACGTAATCAAGCCCTCTTCCGATATAGAAAAGACTTGAAGTATTTTTAATTTTCTTACTGATTTTCTCTATTACCTTATCAGAATCAAGTACCTTCTTAACATAATCAGGCACATGCAAAAGCTCGGCCGTAAGACTTCTAACCTCTGCCTCATCCTTTGTTTTCTTATATAAACTGAGTCTTAATGCAACGAGATACATAACTGACATCTGTACCATATAAGCCTTTGTACTTGCTACTGCAATCTCAGGACCGGCGTGTGTATAGAGCACGTAATCACTCTCACGCGCAATGCTTGAGCCCTTTACATTTACGATTGCAAGAGTCTTTGAGCCTCTCTCCTTAGCAAGTCTGAGAGCTGCCAATGTATCGGCCGTCTCACCTGACTGTGAAACAATAACAACAAGTGTATGTTCATCAATTATCGGATCCTTGTATCTGAATTCCGAAGCGATTTCAACATTTACAGGAATCCTGGTATATTTTTCAATAATAGTCTTTCCGATTAATCCGGCATGCATTGCAGTTCCGCAGGCTGTGATTGTAATGCCTGTGATTCCTTCAAATATATCATCAGGAACCTCATCCACGCTAAAATCAGGAAGTCCGTCATTAATTCTTGGAAGAATTGTATTTGTAAGGGATTCCGGCTGTTCATGAATCTCCTTAAGCATATAATACTCATATCCGCCCTTCTTAGCGGCAGCCATGTCCCAATTTACGTGAAGCATATCAGGCTGAACCTCATGAAGCTTAAGGTCAGTGATACTGATTGTATCCTTTGTAATTGTAGCAATATGATGCTCAGGAAGAACAAAATAATCCTTGGAATATTTAACAATCGCAACCATATCAGATGCAATAAATGAACCCTCGTCGGTATTAGTTGCAACGAGCGGACTACCATTTCTGATAGCATATATTGTATCAGGAAACTCCTTAAATATAATACAAAATGCATAGGCACCGGTAAGTCTCTTAACTGCACTCTTTACGGCAGCTACAGGATCTCCGTTATAGCAATCATCAATTACCATTGCGGCAATCTCGGTATCAGTCTCACTCTTAGGTTCCTTACCTGCTGCTTTAAGCTCCTCTGCAAGTTCCTGATAATTCTCAATAATTCCATTATGAACAAGTGTAACACGTCCAAATGAATGTGGATGTGAATTAGTTTCGGTAACTCCACCATGAGTAGCCCATCGTGTATGTCCGATACCACAACTTGCATTAAGTCCCGGTGCAGTTTCATTTACCTTTGCAATAAGATCATTTACCTTACCGACGGTTTTAATGGTCTTTGCAGTGTCCCCATCTCTTACGGAAATACCGGCACTGTCATATCCTCTGTATTCAAGAGCCTTTAAGCCCTGCAAGAGAACATCCTTAGCATTGATATTACCTGTAAAACCTATAATACCACACATAAATTTTCCTCCATTATATTTTTATCATTCTTTTGATGCCTTTATCCCGGCATTTTCTCCGGTACCTCGGTATGTAACCTTCGTCCGGCATTTTTTTCTCCGGTACCTCGGTATGTAGCCTTCGTCCGCAATCCACCGTCCTCAGTCCTTGCCTAAAGCCCTCATAGATTCATCTTCAGCCTCTACGCAAAGCCATGTGGAATCCACCATCAGTCCTTCTTCTTATCGCCTAAGGTACCATCGATAATATTCTCGATAATTCTCTTCTTCAGATAAACATCAAAGCTCAACATACAGATAAACATAAAGTCCGTAAGTATCTTTCTATCCTCTTCATCCTCGATATCCTCGAAAGAATCCATGGAAATCTTAAGCTTTTTAATAATGTCATTTACCTGGGAAGATACATTTTTCTCTTCATTCTCCACCACCATATTATAGAGATCCGAAAGATTCAGCCCGTTTTTCTCGGAATGAAAATAATCCTCCATCAGCGGATCGATTATCTTTCTGATATCGCTAATGGAAAGAAAATTCTTCAAGTAATAAATGTAAAGCAAAAGAAGCATATGTTCCTTTGAATACTTTTTCTTCTCCGGCGGCGGAAGCAAATCATTCTTTGTATAATTGTTTATCATAGTCTTTGTAAGAATCTTGTCATCCTCGAAACGCTTGGAGGATTTAAGGTGTTCATTCATAAATGTAGTCACCTGATCCATATAAAGACCCATATCCGGCAAATCATCCGGCCTTACATAATCCGTATTCTGAAGAGTCATTAAAAGCTTCATAATTTCCTGCTTCTCAAGCCTTATCCTCTTCTTATCTTTTTTCTTTGAACCCTCTTTCTTTGAACCCTTTGAAATCCCATCATTCTTCTTTTGTTGTGATTTCCCGGACTCATTAGGTCTTGAAGAAACAAGTTTCTCCTTAACCTTCGAAGAATCATATTTCCCGGACTCATTAGACCCGGAAGAAATATGTTTCTCCTTTAACTCCCCGGACTCCAAAGAATCGGATTTATTATTTTCTTTTGTCATATTTTCGACCTTAAAAATATAAATATATCTCTCTTAATTTTTATTTCTATGTAGCTATTCCACAATGTTCAGTCTTTATTAAAGTATCTTTGAAGCCAAAAACCAATCCCATAATATTCATTTTCCAAATCAATACATTTAGATAATAAATGGGATTATTTATACTTTAAGCTGATTCGGATTAGTCTACTTTAGGCAATTTTGAAAGTGATTTCCGGATGTCTTCATCACTTGGAATGTAATCACTCATCTCGCCATCATTAAATTTCTGATATGCAACCATATCAAAGTAACCTGTTCCGGTAAGACCGAATACAATATTCTTCTCTTCGCCGGTTTCCTTGCACTTAAGAGCCTCATCAACTGCAACCCTGATTGCATGTGCACTTTCAGGAGCAGGAAGGATACCCTCAACCTTGGCAAATTCTGTAGCTGCCTCAAATACGCTTGTCTGCTCTACGCTTCTTGCTGTAAGAAGTCCCTGATCATAAAGCTCGGATACTACAGAACTCATACCATGATAACGAAGTCCGCCTGCATGGTTAGGTGATGGCATAAATCCGCTACCAAGTGTGTACATCTTAGCGAGAGGACAAACCTTACCTGTATCACAGAAGTCATAAGCATAGCTTCCTCTTGTAAGACTTGGACAGCTTGCAGGCTCAACAGCGATAATCTCATAATTATTCTCTCCACGGAGCATTTCTCCGGCAAACGGTGAAATAAGTCCGCCGAGGTTTGAACCACCGCCGGCACAACCGATAATCATATCAGCCTTAATGCCGTATTTATCAAGTGCAGCCTTGGTCTCAAGACCGATTACAGACTGATGTAAAAGTACCTGTGAAAGTACGGAACCAAGTACATAACGGTAACCTTCATTCTTAACAGCTGCTTCAACAGCCTCAGAAATAGCACAACCAAGGCTTCCGTTAGTTCCGGGGAACTCTTCATTTATCTTTCTACCAACCTCTGTTTCCATAGATGGTGATGGTGTAACGCTTGCTCCGTAGGTTCTCATAACCTCACGTCTGAATGGCTTCTGCTCATAAGAAACCTTTACCATATAAACCTTACAGTCAAGTCCGAAATAAGCACATGCCATCGAAAGTGCTGTACCCCACTGACCTGCACCGGTCTCTGTGGTAACACCCTTTAAGCCCTGCTGCTTAGCATAATAAGCCTGTGCAATTGCTGAATTAAGTTTATGGCTTCCTGATGTATTATTACCCTCGAATTTATAATAAATATGAGCAGGTGTCTGAAGCTTCTTTTCAAGCTCATAAGCTCTGACAAGTGGTGACGGACGATACATTCTATAAAAATCTCTGATTTCCTTTGGTATCTCAATATATGGTGTTGTATCGTCTAATTCCTGTTTTGCAAGTTCCTCACAAAAGATTGGGGATATTTCCTCAACAGTAACCGGTTTAAGTGTTCCCGGATTTAATATAGGAGCCGGTTTCTTCTTCATATCAGCACGGACATTGTACCACTCCTTTGGCATTTCACTTTCTTTAAGATAAATTTTGTAAGGTATTTTTGTCATCGTCTTTCTCCATTTCTTTAAATAAATAACATTAAGTACGTCTTTTTTAATGTATCTTACTATGCTTTACGGCGATAAATAATCTCTAAACTCCCGAATAATACAGCCTTTCGAGAATCCAATTATAAACCATTTTTGCATCTCACAAAGCATAAAAACACAACTTGTATTATACCAATAAATGCAATTTGTGTAAAGATAATATTCAACACCCAAAATCAAAATTATCGAAAAAAAGGGACCGAACTCCCGCCCCTATAAGACAGGTAATTCGGTCCTTTTATAATATTCACATAATCATAATTATGAAAGCTACAAATCCCGATTAATATGTGCTGTCCTAATTATACAGTCTCAACAAATACTAATCCACACGCACATCTCCCCAGAAGAAAAGAGCGACGGTGCCCGGACCCGTATGGCTTCCTATGGTTGCACCTATATCAAATATCTTGACCTTTCCATTTAATTTTGGAAACTTTTCCTCGATCAGAGCTGCAAGGCCTTTCGCCTCTTCCTCAAAATCAGAATGACTTATGAAACATTTTCCTGAATAATC
>JAILOA010000129.1 GCA_024691065.1 Lachnospiraceae bacterium
CTTTCCGTTAAATGCGCGTTTTACATAGAAATATATTATATACTGAGTATACTTGTGAATTAAATGGTCATCTGACCGGGAATGATAATACAAAATCCAGAATTCTTTGTCAAGTTCGTTTAACAAAAAGCACTTAGCAGTATAGAGGAATATAGTATTGGTTGCGTACTATAAAAAGTAAAAGAACTTTGAGGGAGTGACGTCCACCAAAGCTCTTCTTTATATTGTTTATTTAACTGTAACGCTCTTTGCTTTGCTCCATTTAGAGTAGGTCTTAACGGATTTTGACTGCTTATAAGTTCTTATTCTGATGTAGTATGTTTTCTTTGACTTAAGCTTCTTGATCTTCTTAGAAGTGGTCTTTGTTTTGTTAATAGTTATAGTCTTTACATTCTTCTTGAATTTTTTATCTGTACTGTATTGTATCTCGTAGCCCTTGATACCTTTGGAAGTCTGCTTTTTCCAAGAAACAGTAGCGGATTTCTTGCCAGGTTTAACTTTAGAAACTGAAGTAGTCTTCTGCTTCTTGTCGACTTTTTCTTCTTGTTTTGATTGATTGTCCGGTGATTTAGAATCATCTTCCTTCACTGATTCATTGATAGTGAAATTTGTAGTAGCTGTACCAGTGTAATTTCCGGTTCCGGTAACTGTTACAGTTGCTGTTCCAGCGTTCGTGTTATTTGTATAAGATACAGAGTAATCTGTACCGGATGCTAATGTTTTACCATCAAGAACAACAGTTACAGATGGCTCCTTTGCAGTGCCATCATATGTAAAGGTAGATTCTGACAATGTCAGGGTCGCATTGTTTATGGCCTTCTGTTTAATGGTGAATGTTCTGCTTATTGTTCCGGCATAAGGACTTTTACCTTTTACAGTCACAGTTGCTGTACCGACATTTATGTTGTTGGTGCATTCCAATGTGTAATGTGTGCCATTAGTTAAAACTGTTCCATTATAAGTAACCTTTACAGATGGAGTGATTGGAGAGCCTGTGAAAGAATATTCAGTTGCTGTAAGGGATATCATATTGTCAGACAGAATAACCGGTGTGCCATCAGAGCATACAACATTCGGGAAGGTATATCCAAAAGCTTCCCACTGTGCGATTGTACCCGGATAATGAACGGTTACGGAAGTGTCTAATTCACTAAAAGCATCGGGGTTTGTCTCCCAATAAGTATCAAATTTATGGAAGGATGCTGGAAGATATATGTTTCCTCCTTCTTTTATAGAAAACATATATCCTGCGGTACTAACATTATTCATGTTGAAATTGCTTATATCAAGTGTGGATAATTCGGAGCACTCATTGAACATTTCTTCCATTTTTTTAACTTTAGTTGTGTCAAAATGGGATAAGTCAAGGGTGGTCAATGCCCAGCAATACTCAAACATTCCGCTCATATCAGTAACGTTAGTGGTATCAAAATTAGAAAAATCTAATGAAGTTAGGCTTGTGCACCAGTAAAACATATAACTCAAATCAGATACGCTCGATGCATCGAAGCCAGTAATGTTAACAGTGGTTAATGCCCTACATGACTGAAACATACAGTCCATGTCTATGACATTTGAAGTATTGAATTTGGTAACATCAAGCGAAGTAAGTGACTCGCATCCGGAAAACATAAAGTCCATTTCAGTTACCTGAGAAGTATCTATTTTGTTACCAAAATTAAGTGTTGTGAGAGCTTTAAGATCAGCAAACATATAAAAACAGGTGGGGTTAAAAATAAATTTATCAGCCTCAGTGTAAATTGATATTTTTTTCGTGCTACTGTTATAGTAGGCGATGACATCATCTCCTATAGATGCAGAATTTGTGAAACTAGTAGGCACAGTAGCCAAGGATGATAGAAATTCGATTTCTTTGATGGTAGTATCGGCTTTATTATCCCCTTCTTCATCAAAATCATAATTAGGATCAACGAATCTTTTAAGAACTAAATTTACTTCTCGCCCGGTTTTCAATGTACCAGGAGCGTCAGCTTTAACTGATGTTGCGGTTGCCATGATAATACCAAGGAACAGTACCGTGACAAAGAATAGGTTTTTTAAAATTCTTTTTATTAAATTCATAGAAACCTCCATATGTTAAACCATCATAATAATTATACTATTCTGAATTAAAATGGTGATTAAAAATATATGAAATAATAGTTAATTCCGTCATCTTAAAGCATTATGGGAGCACCGAAGGCTCAAAGCAAACACCTTGTGTTTGGGCCGGCGGCCCATAAACTGTTAAAAAAGCATAAAATTTCTATTTTGCCGTTACCTTTAAGGAGGCCTTTTATTATGGCAAGAGAAAAGAAAAACGTACACAAGGGCCGCTTGCGGCAACTTCCTGAAACAGCTATTTAAAAGCAGCATCTGTGAAGCAATTCGTTATCGATTGGAGGCTCACATGAATATTCTTAACATACACGGATATGCAGGTACATATGAGAATACAA
>JAILOA010000149.1 GCA_024691065.1 Lachnospiraceae bacterium
CCTATTGAGCAATTTGGCTGTAGGATGATACCCAGAACAGATCCTGAAGCAATACCGATTATAAGACCCGGAATTGCAGGAACCTTCATGGCAATTGCTACAATTACAATAATTGGCGGAAGTAAAAGAAGAGGATTTATATTAAACATTTCATCCAGACCATTTGATAATTCCGTAACCGAACTCATATCTATCGCACCGCTTTGATGTTGTGTAAAACCAAGAATGGTATAAAAAATAAGAGCAATAATATAAACAACACCGGTTGATTTCAGCATGAATTTTATATGACTCATTACATCTGTTCCGGACATTGCAGGTGCAAGATTTGTTGTATCGGAAAGAGGAGAAATCTTATCACCGAAGTAAGCGCCCGAAATAATGGCTCCCGCAGTCATTGCCGGATTCATACCAAGACCGTATCCGATACCCATGAGTGCAACACCCATTGTACCCATTGAACCCCATGAGGTACCGGTTGCAAGTGATGTAATGGAACATATAAGACATGATGCAAGGAAGAAAATGCTTGGATTAAGTATTTTAAGTCCATAATAAATCATAGTCGGAACAACACCACTGTCTATCCAGGTACCGATAAGAACACCGATAATGGAAAGAATAAGAATAGAAACCATAGCCTGATTGATACCCTTAACCATAAATTTTTGGATTTCCTCCCAGGTATAACCAAGACGAACCGAAACTATGGCAGCAATTATTGTACCTATAATGAGCGGAATATGCGGGTCTACGTGATAGATTACGATGCCGATAACCAGCATGGCAATAAGTCCGATCAGTGAAATAAGAGCCTCCCAAAATTTCGGCATACGAGGTTTTTTCTTGTTGGAATTTTCTGAATTTGTTTCTGAATTTGGCATTTTAAAATTAGTCCTTCCGTTTTTTGTTGATAATCATATTTACTTAAAAGTCAGAATATAATTTTGCTTTCTATAAAATATCATAAAATCAAATATTATGCAAATAATTACTAATATTTAAAAGTGTAGTGTTATGAATATTATTTTTTTATGTTTAATCAAAATCTTGTATTATTGAATGAAATGGAGTAATATATGTTTATCGAAATTTGATTAGGCTAAAATAAATAAACATACTTACTTATAATTCACAGAAAAATCCGGTTCTTAAGAACTTCTTAATATCAATTGTGGTATAAAAGGTAATGTAAACAAAAAAGTTGCATTACCTTTTTTGAATGTAGTGTATATACATTCGTAAGTATGAAGCGAAGCGGGCTAAAGAATATCCGCTTTACAAAACCACATTAAACCTTTAGGAGGATGAAATGAAAGATAAAATTTTATCGGCAAAAGATGTACAAAAGACATTTGCAAATAACGGTGAACAGGTACATGTTTTAACAAATGTAAACATGGACATTTTCGAAGGGGATTTTACTGTTATTATGGGTTCTTCGGGATCGGGAAAATCAACACTTCTGTATGCTTTATCGGGTATGGATAAAGCTACAGCCGGACAGGTTATATATAAAAGCGTTGATAGTGGAGAGATAGACATAACAACACAAAAAGAAAAAAAGATGGCTGATATAAGGACAAAGGATTTTGGATTTATATTTCAACAGATGCATTTGGTAAGTAATCTGACTCTTATGGAAAATGTATCGGTCACGGGTTTTCTTGATAAGAGAAAATCTTCGGCAGATACTAAGAAAAAAGCTTCAGAGTTACTTGACAGAATGGGTCTTAACGAAGTAAAAAATAATCTTCCTTCAAGGGTGTCCGGAGGAGAGCAACAGAGATGCGCCATTGCAAGGGCAGTGATAAATTCACCGAGAATTCTTTTTGCGGATGAACCTACAGGAGCTCTTAACAGAAAGAATACAAGAGAGGTTTTAGATCTGCTTACCGAGTTAAACCAAAACGGACAGAGTATAGTAATGGTAACCCATGATATTAAGGCTGCACTTAGAGGAAACAGGCTACTGTATCTTGAGGATGGGGATATCGTAGGTGAGCTCGAGCTTTCTAACTATGGCGAAAAGGATAAGGAAGGTAATAAGCTTCAAAGTACGAAGGCGAGGGAAGCACAGGTAAATGCGTGGCTCGAATCCCTGGACTGGTAAGAATAAAATTTTTTTTAATCACTAAAATTGCCATCAAAATATATATAAAGGAGTTTGTTATGGAGATTTGGACACTTGTTAAGGCGGAAATACGCAACAGAAAGGGAGTTTTTATCGGCTTTGGTATTCTTACGACTTTAATAGTTGTAAGTATTCTTACCATGCTGGGAGTAAGCAATAATTGTAATGCTTCAATAGACAGAGCATTTGAGACTATAGATAAGGGTGTAATGCTCGCCAGTTACGGATACGATAAATTTTCGCCCGAGCTTGAAAAAAAGCTTGAAGAAAATGAAATGGTTGATCACATAGATATCAATGATATGGTGGTGGGTATAAATGTAAAATGCAATGATTACGAGGATGGTAACGGATATTATTGTTTAAAATATTTTGACAGCCTTCCTGTTTACAACAAAGAAGAAAATGGCTTTATAAATTTTAGAGAAGGTAAAAATAATACTCTTGTAAAGAAAGAAATAGATAAATCGGATTATGAACTTAAGAAGGGCGAAATATATATTCCATATGGTTGCAAAAACGAATTCAAATGTAAAGCCGGTGATAAAATAAAAATCGATTTTCATATGGAATCAAGAGAATTTACCATAAGGGGATTTGTACAGGAACCATATATGGGGTCGAGTATAATTGGTATAAAAACTGTATTTTTAAGTGATGAGGATTATGATTACCTTTATGATTGTATTAAAAGCAACATTAAAACAGAGGATGATTATTGGAGCCTGGGAAATATTGTTTATATTTATCCAAGTGAAAAAGCGGATAAATCATCCGATAAGTTTTTGAGGAAACTGAATCTTGAAACTAAAGTTAATGATATTGCCGAAAATGTAATGACCAGGGAGACGGCACAGCATTATACAGGAATATTTATAAATATTATAATGGCCGTAATTATCGGTTTTGCGATTCTCCTTACCGCTATATTTTTAATAGTTGCCGGACACAATATAAGTACGGAGATGGAAATTGATTATACTAACTTAGGCATTTTAAAAGCAGAAGGTTTTACTAATACAGCTATAAGAAAAGTATATTTGATAGAGTATTTGCTGGTTCAGCTTGCCGGAATAATTGTCGGTTTTATTCTTTCAATTCCTTGTGAGAGATGGTTAAGCAAAATCTTCTTTGGTATGACAGCGGTCCTTCCTCTAAAGAAAATTCCGGTGTTGGAAGGGATTATGATAACTGTTATACTGTTTGCAGTAACGGGAATCTATATATTTATTTTTTCCGGAAAGGTTACTAAAACAACTCCGGTGAAGGCGATAACGAAGGGTAAAAATGATTATTATTTCATCAGCAGATTAAATGCACCGATAACAAAAAAGGGGCTTGGATTTACACTCGGACTGAGACAAATTACTTCAGCACCTAAAAGATATATAAGCATTTTTATAGTTTCTACGATTTTGATTTATATGGTTGTTTCGGTAGAATTGATGTCAAATTATATTGAGTCCAGAAATGCACTGACAAGTATGGGTGAACCATTTTTGGACATAGAATTTTCATATCAGAATTCCGATGCAAGCTGGAGTGTAGAGGATATAGAAAATATTATAAAAAAACATACTGAAATTGATGGAAGATGCTATAAATCTCACAACTATGTTTCCATAAACGGCGAAAATGTAATGTGTGTCACAAAGGCATATCCTGAAGAACTTAGTTCAACATATAAGGGACATGAAGTCAGATATGATAATGAGATAGTTATAACAGAACAGGTAGCCAATCTTATGGATATCAAAATAGGAGATACGGTTAAGCTTGGAAGAGGCAAAGTAACCGAGGAGTATATTGTTTCCGGAATATTCCAAACAATGAATGATACCGGTAAGGCAATTTCCGTTTCTCTTGACGGACTCAGCAGATTAAAAGAAGATCCTTCGAAAAAATATAATATTAATCAACTTGGTATGTACGGGGTTGTACTTAAGGATTCTTCGGTGGCAGAAGAAATTGTCAATGAAGTTAAAGATAAATATGGTGATGAAATAAATATTCAAAGTAATAATTATGAAAAAGTTATGGATAATATAACAGACAGCTTTTATATGGCCGCTGATGCATCAAAATATTTTATTTATATTTTGACATTTATATTTGCATTTGTTACAGTAGCAATGGTATTTTCGAAAACTTTTGTTCAGGAGAGAACAGATATAGGCATAAATCGTGCAATCGGGTTCAGTGTAGGCAGAATCAGGAGACAATTTGCAATGAGATTTATGATTATCGGACTTATAAGCGCAGTATTTGGTATGGTTCTAAGCAGATTATATTCGGGGCAGATGCTTGAGTTGGTTTTCTCAATGTTTGGAGTACCGCATATGGAGCTTGATTATACATTTATTTCATTTATAAGACCTGTTATAATATTTACGGTATTTTATTTAATTTTTGGATTTGTAGCTTCAAGGAAGGTAAAGAAGGTTAGTGCGAGAGAACTTATAAAGGAGTAAAGCTATGAGAAAAATACTTATAGTTGATGATGATAAAGCGCTTTCGGATATTATCAGGGACATGCTGATGCAATATGGTTATGAGGTGGATTTGGCTAAAAGCGTTAATGATGCATTTTCTGTTTTAATCGATAAAAGATATGATTTAATAGTTTTGGATATAAATTTACCTGATGGAGACGGTTTTGTTATTTGTGAGGAATTAAGGCGTGCTTCCAATGTGCCGGTAATATTTGCAAGTGCCAGAACCAGTGTAGATGACAGGATAAGCGGTTTTGAAAAAGGCGGGGATGATTATATCCCCAAGCCTTTTTCCATGAAGGAACTTTTGGTCAGGATAAATGCATTAATCAGGCGTACTTACGGGAGTGATGAGCAGGAAGAAAAGGTAGAGTTTGGTGATGTTTCGGTTAATTTAACATCCAGAAATGTAACGAAAAACGGTAAGGAAGTTTCTCTGTCTCTAAAGGAATTTGACGTTCTTGCATATCTTGCCAAAAACAAAGGTGTGGCTGTCAAAAAGGATAAAATCATAAATGAAGTTTGGGGTGCCTTCAGCGAGGTGGAGGCATCAACACTGACTGTTCATATAAGGTGGCTCAGGGAGAAGCTTGAGGATGAGCCATCAAAACCAAAGTATATAAAGACGGTATTCAAGGTTGGATATATACTTGAGGTGTAGGAAAAATTTTTGGTATTTTAAAAACATATTTTGGTGCTTTTAAATGTATTAAATGATATGTATTAAAGGGGTTAATATGAATAAAAAATTGTTGATTATTGCCGTGGTATATATCCTGATTATGGGATGTATATCCGGTTTTCTGATTATAGGTGAAATTGACAGAAGGCAGGTAAGAAGTGAAGAATATGGGGAAATTAGTGTTATTGCCAATGGTATAAAGCAAAGCATCTCGGCAGGTGATAACAAAGAAGCCATAGCTTTAACCGACGAACTTATCAAGAAGGATTTTGATAATGAAGGCAATATAATTACATTAAATATGCTAATGCCTTTGATATTAAGTGTTCTTGGTGTGATTATAATTCTTATTTATATAGATTTAAGCATTCTTCGTCCGTTCAGGGAGTTAAAGGATTATGCCGGAGAGATAGCGAAGGGGAATCTTAATAAGTCTTTGGAGGTAAAAAGGGGTAACTATTTCGGGGATTTTACGTGGGCTTTTGATAATATGAGGCGAGAGATAGTAAAATCCAGATCTGCGGAGAAACAGGCGGTGGATAATAATAAAACCGTAATAGCGACTCTTTCACATGACATTAAGACTCCGATTTCTTCCATAAGGGCATATGCAGAGGCTTTTGAGGCGAATATGGATTCAAATGCACAAATAAGACAAAAATATATATCAATTCTTATGGAAAAATGTGATGAGGTCACAAAACTAACAAATGATTTGTTCCTTCATAGTATTTCGGAAATGAATAAATTGGAAATAAAAAAGGAAAGCTTTGATTTGCTTCATTTTATGGATGAAGAGGTGAGAAAGCTTTTTGTTTACGATGATGTGGAAATAATCCTGCCCGATGTAAAAGATGTAATAATAAATGCAGATTCCAGGAGGATGCTTCAGATTTTTGAAAATTTAAAAAGTAATGCGGAAAAGTATGCAAAAACCAAGGTTACTATTGAGTTGGAAATAAGTGAAATCAAAGATAAAATAAAGGACAGTGCTCCGGATAAGAAGACAGATAATGAAAAAAAATTTGATTATATAGAGATACATTTCAGGGATTATGGTCCGGGCATGTTTGAAGAGGAAATTCCTTTTATTACAGGAAAATTTTACCGTGGAAAGAATATAGGAGATGAGAACGGTTCCGGACTGGGTCTCTATATAGTAAATGAACTTGTAAACAGGATGGATGGGAGCTTAAAGCTTTATAACAAGGAACCGGGGCTTGATGTGGTAATTGGATTTAATGTTTAATATATTATATATCTGCCAAATAATCATAATATGAAATGTATAAATAATTATTGCATTAAGCAGTATTTATGGTAAAATAAATTCATTAAAATATATGTCAATTATAGGAGGGAAACAATGGAAGATGGAATGAGTAAATTAGTGGAATTGATGTCTTCTGGAACAGCTTCGACTATATCTCTTGCAATCAGTATTTTATATATAATAGCTGAGTGGAAAATACTTTCCAAAGCGGGAGAACCGGGATGGAAGGCCTTAATTCCGATTTATAATATCTATATGCAGTATAAGATAAGCTGGAAGGGTAGCGTTTTCTGGGGGATACTCGGTCTGATTGTTTTAGAGGGAATATTAACAGGAATAGGAGGAATCGGACTTGCTTTGTCAGGAATAATAGGTATTGCATTATTTATTATTTCAATTATGTCATTATATTATCTTTCCAAATCATTCGGACATGGGGTAGGTTTTACCTTGGGACTCCTTCTTTTGTCACCGATATTCATACTGATTTTGGGTTTGGGTAGTTCACGGTATGTAGGTAACGGATCTCAAATGTAGAGTTTAACTGATGATATTATAATTAAATTATGAACTGTTTATCGATGCCTTATGAGATTTGCGGCCTCAATTATAGATTTGTTATGGGGGCGGCCGGATTTTACGGCATCGATTTTTTATAATTATTGAATCTTATAAAGAATTTATAACTAATATTTAATTTATGTAGCAAAAATGAGGAAGCAAATTTTATATTTTAATAATTAAAATGGTTTAAATATTTTTTGTAGTTAAACAGATAATAGAAAGGGGTTACATTATGTACGATTTAACATTAGAAAATTTTCCGAGATTAGAAGGTGAAGCGTCAGATGACTTTAGAATTATGCGTGCGGTTTCGGCATGTGAGAGCGGGGTTTTATATATACCGAAGGGAATATATGAAATAGCAAATATGCTTGAAATTACGAATTGCTGTTCGCTTTTGCTTCATAAATCCGCTGTGTTAAAGGCAGTAAAAGATATGCTTTATGTTTTAAAATATGACGCAGCATTATCTTATCCCGATTTACAGGAAAAGGATGGCTATTTAATGCCTTCGGATGATCATGATGCAGAGGATTGGAATCTTTTTATAAAAGGCGGAGTTTTTGACGGAGCTGGAATGGCAGGCTGTGTTTGTTTAAACAGCTTTAAGCATTTTACCATGCGTGACTCTTCTTTTAGAAACGGCAAAAATTTCGGCCTTAAAATTGAAGATGCAGGAAGTACCTGGACTTATGAACTGGTTGCTACAAATCTCTATTTTAAATGTACCATGCCGGGTCTGGGTGGTAATGCCGGTATTAGCTCAAACGGAGGAGACAGTCATTTTATAGATTGTATAGTTGTGGATTATACAAAGGGATTCGAGCTTCTCGGTGGCGGTTCTAACAGACTTACACGTTGTCATGTCTGGGGTGGGCCGATAAAGCCTCGTAATGAGGGTGAATTACCTGAAATGCTTATTGATTCGGTGAATTTCCTGATTGATTCAGGCGATACAATTCTTACGGATTGTTATGCTGATACAGGCAAAACCGGATATTTAATTAAAAACAGCACAAGAATGTTTGGGTGCAGTTATTTTAATAATTTTACCTACAAAATGGATGATGTTACCGTGATAGACCATGTTGCGGGAAAACTTCTGGTTTCCGGAGGGATGTTCAGAAAAACAAGCCCTGTCGCTACATTGTACAAGGGTGATAAAAAGGAACTTATATGGCAGGATAACATACTTGATGGAGATTGGGAGCCGGATGTAATTTAAAAGAATAAGTCTGCAGGGAAAAAATGATTAAAAAAAATTAAAATAATAAGAAATTGACATATTTTGCTTGTATAATGCATTATAATAATTAACATACCATGGTTTATATACAGCAAAGGATGGTGTTAAGGATGAAATATTATAAGGGTTTATCAATAGTAATGGTGCTTTCGATGATGATATCAGGCTTTTCATATTCGGCAAATGTAGCATATGCGGAAAATACAGAAAGCGCAGAAAATACAGAAAATACAACTGGTGCAGAAAATACAGAAAATACAACTGGTGCAGAAAATACAGCATATGCAACCTATACCTGTGAAGAAGAAACAGATTCTTTGGTTTCCGATTCGACTGAACCGGATTATTCAAGTAAGCAACTTATAGTAGAGAGTAAGGATGAAATCGAAAACACATATTCTGCGACTGAGGTAAATACATATCTGGATGAGTTTCATATACTTACCTACGACACAGAAGAAGAGACTTGTTCGGCATATGAAGCCTTACAGGCTGATGGTGTAGATGTATGCGTGGAAGAGGGGCTAAATGTCGAAGATAGTATGTACAATACCGATGGTTTCTTTAATCCGGAGATTATGCAGGATATGGGAATAGATACCATGCATAATTACTGCTGGGCGAACGGAGATGCTAATACCGAGGTAGTTGTAATAGATTCCGGTGGTTACGATGTAGATACCTATGGCAATCCGTTTAACAGAATTACAGACCCGGACAATACATTTATAGGATATCAATATGTAAACGGAAAAATAAAGAAAACTGAAATGCCCGTGGATTATAGCATTGATTCCGGTGAATTAAATAATTTGCATTCCACCAGAGTTACAAGTATTATCCTGGATTCAACGGGAGATAATATCAAGGTAAGATGCTGCAATGTAGCAACCAAATATTATGTTTCCGAAACTGAAATGGGATGCACATCGTCAACGGGTGAAACCAGTACGGAGTATTTATTGTCCTTGTATGATGAATTGTATGATGAAGCAAAGGATTCTTCAAAGGACTATGTTATTAATTTTTCAATGGCAATGACAACCGAAAGTGACCGCGAGATGAGCTATTTAAAAAGAGCTACAAAAAAACTAATAAGAGCGGGCGTTCCTTTTGTTGTTGCTGCCGGAAATGATTCCTCGGTTGATACAAGTACTACTTATCCTCAATGCATATCAGAGGTAATAAATGTTGGTGGTCTAAAAAAAGAAAATGGCGTATATACCAGGGCAAAATTCACATCTCCGGGTTCAAGTGATTCGCCTGTAGATTACTCTGCATCAGGTTATGTTGTGGATGTTACAGGTGAAAGTGTGTCGGGAACCTCGTTTTCTGCACCTCTT
>JAILOA010000155.1 GCA_024691065.1 Lachnospiraceae bacterium
TATTTCTTTGATTTTTGAGAATACAGGTCAAAAGATAAAGAATATAATCAGAAAGATTAAGATTCTTATAAATAAAGCCGGTAATGCCGGAGATTTGTTGAATAGTAAAGCATTTTCCGATTTGTGGGAATATGGTAAGGAATTGCTGGTTAAGATTCTAAAGCATATCAGAATCAAAAAAATAAAAAGTGACTTAGTCATAGGAACCGGAGAGCCGGATTCCACAGGTATGGTATTCGGTATGATAGCCTGTGCTATGGGTGCCGGTGGATTTAAGATAAAAGCAACTCCGGACTTCGACAGAAAGATATTTGAAGGATATTTTTATGCCAAGGGGAGTATGATTCTCGGTTATCTTCTGATTTTGTTGGCTAAGGCTTATATGAGTAAAGAATATGCAGCTTGGAAGCATGAATATGAATTATTCCAGAAAAAAAATATTAAGTTTGAAAGAGAGGTTTAATTATGGAAAACAATTTTTCAACAACGGTTGGATCATTATTTAATGGAATGGAAGGAATCCTTACATCTAAGACAGTAGTCGGAGATGCAGTAAAGTTTGACGACGGAACAATCATCCTCCCTTTGGTTGATGTTACATTCGGTGCAGGCGCAGGTGCATTTTCAGAAACAAATAAGAAGGATAACGGCGCAGGTGCCATGGGTGGTAAGATTCAGCCATCAGCTATCCTTGTTATAAAAGACGGAAAGGTAAGACTTGTAAATGTCAAGAAGCAGGACGGTCTTACAAAGGTTATTGATCTTATTCCTGACCTTATGGAAAAAATGGGTAAGGGCAAGGGAGAAGACGGAAAGAATTCCGACGATGCTATAGAAGATGATTTCACTATAGAGTAATGTTTTTCGCAAAACAAAATAAATACGGGATTAAGTTCTGCAGCAGTATGATGCCTGTAATCAGGGTTACCGTAGAATATTACAGGTGATCGAATTTTCAGAGGCATGGTGCAGGTAATCAGGTTTATCTTAGAATAGCGCAGGTAATCGGATTTTCAGCAGTATAATGCCTGTAATCAGGTTTGCCGCTTCAATAAAAAGAAAAAAAGTACTTGCAATTATTCGAAAATTTTGCTAATATAGTCTCGTTGTGCAATCTAATGTTCAGAATATTATTTGACATTATATGTTTTAAGGTTTTTTAAGGTTTTATAGGAGGTAATGGTAACAATGGCAAAGTGTTCAGTTTGTGGAAAGAGTGTTCATTTCGGTAATGCGGTAAGCCACTCACATAGAAGAAGCAATAAAATGTGGAAGCCGAATGTAAAGAACGTTAGAATCATGGTTAATGGTTCTGTAAAGAAGATGCCTGTATGTACTTCTTGCTTACGTTCCGGAAAGGTTGAGCGTGCAATCGCTAAACCTAAGTATGTTGCAGAAACAGCAGAAGCTGCAGAATAATTTGAAATGAATAAAGTCTATAAATAAAACGAGGTAAGGATGTTTAGAGAATTAAGCATCCACCTCGTTTTATTTTTTTATCGAAATTTATTCGGGTGCATTTTGTTTCCATTTTTGTTGAAAATATAATGATTTTAGGTTATACTATTATTGATTTGGGATGATGATTAGACGTGATTGATGAGATTAAATATAATGATAAATAAATGAAACATTTTTACCGGGATGCAGGGATTTTAACGGATATGGCCGGAAAATATGAGTTTAGAACTAGGTGTTCATTTGGAAATATGGTATAAAGTGTTACTTGGTTTATGAGCAGGAATCAGAGAAGGCCTGCCAATTTCCGCTAGATATGCATTCTGCAGAAAGAGAGGGGTTATGTCAACTACCCATCACCTAAAGGTAATGGGCTTGTAACTGCCCAGTCGTAGTAATGGCTTATGCCTCCGACCTTTGACCCCAATAGGTATTATTACCTAAAGTGGCGTTACATTATAGGGTGATTGACAACACCCTTTACAGACAAGATATGCTTATCTGCAACTGTATCAGGTACTCTGTATGTAAACCTCACGGATTACATATTCCCATGCCGTACAG
>JAILOA010000242.1 GCA_024691065.1 Lachnospiraceae bacterium
TAGCGGTAAGCGGATACACAGGGGTGAGTACAAAACTAAAAGCGGTAAAACGCTTAATGCTGATATAAACGGAGCATTAAACATTCTTCGTAAAAGTAGCGTTGTGAGTCTTCGGACTCTATACAGTAGGGGCGAAGTGGATACGCCCATAAGAATAAGGATTGCTTAAGCGGTCAGACTTCTTAAATAGAGCCGCAAGGCTCTTAGAAGCCATGTACCTTTAGGTGCGTGGTAGTTCACTAAGTAGTTCACATTAGTAAAATTGTCTATTTATAGTTTTTTGGGATAGTATTAGTTTTTTTATAATGTTTTATAAAATTTCCACATCTCCGGAAAAAGTGCCTTGTAATCATTGGTCAGAAATCTGTCATCCAGCAGGAGCAACCTTCCCGTGTCAGTTTCTGTTCGTATTAGTCTTCCGGCTGCCTGTGTAACCTTGATCATTCCCGGATATGTATAGGCATAGGAAAATCCCTTATGGTTAACCCTGTCAAAGTAATCCCTGTAGATATTTCTTTCAAATGTAACGGTCGGAATTCCGGTTCCGAGAATTGCTACACCAATCAAATTGTCACCGATTAAATCAATACCTTCCGCAAAAACACCACCTAATACACAGAAACCGATTTTGTTAATTTCAGTCTCTGTTTTGAAGAAATCGAGGAAATCATTTCTTTCAAAATCGGACATATTTGAGCGCTGTTTTATAAGGGTTAGGCTTGAGTTATTTTTCGAGTCAGGGGGATTTTCTAATTTATCATTTCTACCAGGGTCCGATTCGCTAAAACCGGATTCATCATTTCTACCGGATTCCATTCTGCTAAAATCGGATTCATCATTTCTACCGGATTCCATTTTGCTAAAATCGTATTCATCATTTTCACCGGAGTCCGATTCGCTAAAACCGGATTCGTCACTTCTGCCTATTGTTGACTCAATAAAATTAGATGCCTCAAAAATATTTACATCTAATTTTTCGGAAATTAAAATTCTGAATATTTCAAATATTTCATCCAAAAGTGCAAAGGATGGCATAAAAAACATATAATTTCCGGGCTTTTCCATATAGAAGCGAACAAGATGATTTGCAATTTTCTCAAATTCCATTCTGTTTCTCCTGGTATATCTGCTGCTCACATCTCCGGCAATCATAACCTCCATATGTTTAGGATCAAAAGGAGATGGTACATTTATGCAATAATCATCTTTTGTACCACCGAACTGCTCCATAAAATAATTGACCGGCGAGAGAGTGGCGGAAAAGAAAATTGCCGAGCGTGTGTTTTCAAGATATAATGAAAGTCTCTTTGTAGGATTCATACAGTCAATATGCAAAATTAAGTTTTTAATTTTGCCACTGTAAACAGGATAAGCATAGTTTGTATAATGTGAATCCGAGAATTCCATGTTATCTTTGAAACTCCCTATATTAAAATAAAAATCCAAAATATCTTCGGAATGAGCTGAACGGTTAAGCATATTTCTGAATGTTCTGTTTGAAAAAAGCTTTTCGAATTCTTCAAAAAGATTGATAGTATGCTCGTAAATTTTGTTCCATTTTTCCTCATTTAAAAGAGAGGTGTTATGGTAATTGAATGTTTCGTTTTCAAGCAAATCCTTGAAATAATTTGATAAAATTTTTGTGTAATTTTTAACCTTGTTAATACGGTTTTTAAGGGTTTTACATTTGCCTTTGAGGTCGATTGAAGTTACAGTATAATCAAGATTTTTCGATGAATTTTTTGTGCCAATTTCATCATCGGAAACGGGAATTTTTGCCGATTTATTTGTAAAATTTTCATCATCGGAACCGGAAATTTTTGCCGATTTATTTGCAAAATTTTCATCATCGGAACCGGAAATATTTGTAGGATTTATATCTGATTCCTCATTTTCAAAATCCTCTGGATACTCATTTTCAAATTCATATTCTTCTTTAGCATTTCTTCGGGAAATTCCCTGCTCCCGTGCAAATGCGGTTAATTCCCTGGAAAACTGAGTCAAATCCCTTAATGAGAGAGTGGAAGAATACATATCTCTTGCGCGGTCCAGGAGGTTATGTGTTTCATCAATCAGGAATAAATTTGGCGATACATTTTCATCATCTTTTTTCGTGAAATGAAAAATCGTATTGTAAATGTCGAGTGAAGT
>JAILOA010000257.1 GCA_024691065.1 Lachnospiraceae bacterium
TATAATTACTAGGTCTATTAGGATATATTTATAATTTAACTTACTATACATTAACTACTAAAGATAACATTATTTGCTTTATTCTCTACAATTTAACACCCAGGTCCTATAAATATCGATTAAATTATCCGAACCGATAAACATCTATTTAACTTTCACGCCGATAAACATCGATTAAATTACCCGAACCGATATACATCTATTTAACTTTCACGCCGATAAACATCGATTAAATTACCCGACCCTATAAACATCATAAAAGAAAAAGGCAGATTTCTGATATTCACATTGGATTATCATCTAATCTGCCTTTATAGTTTTCTTATTTTTATTTATTGTTTGTTTTCTTCCGATTTATTAATCAAAAAGATAATATACCTCCAAACAATAATTATAATCTCATCTGATATAACAAACTAAAATTAGTTGTTGATAAGCTTGTTCTCATCACTCCAGCTGTAAAGCTTACGGATATCTGCTCCAACCTTCTCAACTTCATGCTCAGCAGCGAGCTTACGAAGTGCCTTGAAGTGTGCCTGTCCGCCTGCAGCTGACATATCTAATAAGAAATCCTTAGCGAATGTTCCGTCCTGGATATCAGAAAGAACTTTCTTCATAGCCTTCTTAGTATCTTCTGTGATGATCTTTGGTCCAGTAATATAATCACCATACTCAGCTGTATTTGAAATAGAATATCTCATTCCTGCGAAACCTGACTGATAAATAAGATCAACGATGAGCTTCATCTCATGAACACACTCGAAGTATGCATTTCTTGGATCATAACCAGCCTCAACAAGTGTCTCGAAACCAGCCTGCATAAGAGCACATACACCACCACAAAGTACAGCCTGCTCACCGAAGAGGTCAGTCTCTGTCTCTGTTCTGAATGTAGTAGTAAGGATACCAGCTCTTGCTCCACCGATTCCTGCACCATAAGCAAGTGCAAGGTCAAGTGCCTTTCCTGTTGCGTCCTGCTGAACTGCTACAAGACAAGGTGTACCCTTTCCTGCCTGATACTCACTTCTTACTGTATGTCCCGGAGCCTTAGGTGCGATCATTGTTACATCAACATCTGCAGGTGGGATAATCTGATTGAAGTGAATGTTGAAACCATGAGCAAACATAAGCATATTTCCTGCTTCAAGGTTTGGCTCGATATCTGCTTTATACATAGCTGCCTGCTTCTCATCAGGAATAAGAACCATAATAATATCAGACTGCTTTACTGCCTCTGCAACAGGAAGAACTGTAAGTCCCTGTGACTCAGCCTTAGCCTTTGACTTTGATCCTTCATAAAGACCGATTACAACATCACATCCTGATTCCTTTAAGTTAAGTGCATGAGCATGTCCCTGACTTCCATAACCTATAATTGCAATCTTCTTTCCTTCAAGTAATGTAACATTACAATCACTCTCGTAATAAATCTTTGCTTCTGCCATTTTAATGGACCTCCTTAAATTTAAACTTAATATTTATTAATCAATGGAATCCGAAAATCCCTCCGTACCTCTGGAAAGACCTGCAATTCCGGTACGGACAAGCTCAAGGATTTCATAATTATCTAAAAGTTTGATAAATGCGTTGATCTTCGTCTGATTTCCGGTAAGCTCTACCATAACCGAATCAACCTCAACGTCTACGATATTCGCGCGGAAAATATCAGCTAATGATGCAATCTCACCTCTGCGCTCACTGGTAACACCAATAGTTATGAGCACAAGCTCTCTTGTTACAGAGTGACCATCCAAAAGCTCCTTTACCTCGATAACATCCTCTAATTTTTCAAGCTGTTTCTTGATCTGATCCAATATCTGATCATCGCCTCTTGCAACAACTGTCATCCTGGAGTATGCCGGATTCTCTGTTTCGCCTACTGTAAGACTGTCAATATTATAACCTCTTCGACTAAATAGTCCTGCAACCCTGCTAAGAACTCCGGATGCATTATCTACTAATATGGATAAGACCTTCTTCTTCATAAGCAATTCCTTCTTTCTATTTAGTATGTTTTAATGTACAAATTCTTTCAACGCACAATTAAAATTTTATCAACTATGCACGTTTTTGTCAATAGAATTGGGCAACGAATTAATTCGTTTAATGACGAAAAAAATTCATTAATCACCTTGTTTAAGATAGAAACATTTCACCAATTAGTTTCTTCCGCAACAGAATTTATACTTCTTACCGCTTCCGCATGGACAAGGATCATTTCTTCCAACCTTCTGATCATTACGAACAGTACCGGAATTCTTGGAAGACATATATATTTCTTTCCTCTTCTCTTCACTTAAAAGCTCATCCCATACAGGCATCTCATAAAGCCACTTAGCCTTGGCAAGAACCATATTAAAATAAAGTTTCTCCAAGTCCAAAGGAAGCTTAACCTCTGTCTCGGCAGTCATATTCTCAATATCATTTGGTTCCTTTAAGCTGTCATTTATACCATCAAGGAATCCTGTCATATGAAGAACATCCATTCCATATTTATCAGCAAGTCCCTGAACCGTTCCCTGTTCAACCTCTTCAGGATTCTGAAGCAATGCCTCATATACCTTCTTTTCATAATCAAAATACTTCTTCCAGATTGCCTGACCTGTTTTTGATTCGAACTCAACAGCGTAAGCATATTCACGCCATTCCTGTAATAAACCCATTTTTAATTCCTCTCTAATCTTATGTAATATAAAATAATAAAAGAAAGCAGTTTTTCCTTCAAATCCGATTAAATAATCTTAAAGCCCCTCTTTAAAGTCCCACAAAACCGATTATTAATATATCCTTTTTGAAAGAATGAATAAAAACCTCTTTCCGAAAGACTAATTATAACATTCATTTTAGGATGGTGTCAATTTCTTTATAAAAAACTCTAAAGATATTGCATTATTCCCGTATTTTCTGTAAAATGTATCTATCTTTTGTGATTTTATTTATGCTTACTGACAGATTGCAGTCTATTGCCATAAGTAAATTTACATATATGGATTTTCCATAGTATTATTAATTTTAATGAGGTATATTATGTCAAAAAAAATCATTTTTTCAACTGTATTTTTCTGCTTATTTCTGGTTTGTTTAAAGTTTCCGTTTACTTATACCGGCGACTCTCCGGATACTGTAAAGGCCGTTTCAAAGGTTACAACCACTGCAGCGGTTTCTTCGGATAATCCTGCAGCTAATGCATCACAAACTCCTTCAAGTACGGTAGCTCCTACTGTTCAAGCTGCTCCGGCACAGACTCAAGCACAGGCAACGGTTGCTCCAACTGTAGCTCCTACAGCTACCGCAAAGTCCACACCTAAGGCTACTCCTACCGTCGAAAAAGAGAGACGCGCTGTGTGGCTTTCCTTTATTGATTTAAGTCAGGGTGGTAAAGCTATAGTAAGAAACAAATCACAATTTACCAAGTCCATTAAATCCAAATTTTCCAAGATAAAGAAAATGAATATGACTGATGTAGTTGTGCACGTACGCCCGTGCTCCGATGCATTTTACAATTCTAAATACTTCCCTACTTCCTACTATATATCAGGTAAGCAGGGTAAAAAGGTTGATTATGATCCGTTGGAAATCATGGTAAAAATTGCCCACAAGAAAGGGCTTAAGATAGAGGCCTGGATTAATCCTTACAGAGTTACATTAAGCAGTACAAGCTTTTCTTCTCTTTCAAGCGATAATCCGGCAAGAATCTGGCATAATAAATCCGGAAAGAAAAGAAATGTTTTGGTTTACGGAAACCAGATTTTCTATAATCCTGCCAAAGCAGAAGCAAGAAAGCTTATTATCAACGGTGCAAAGGAAATAGTACAAAACTACGATGTAGACGGAATCCATATGGATGATTACTTTTATCCGTCTCTTTCTTCCACCGCTTATTCCAGACAGTTCGATTATATCGAATACAATAATTATGTAAAAAAATGTAAGAAAAACGGCGAGAGCGCAAAGGGAATCGTTGCATGGAGAAGAAATAACGTCAATAAACTGGTAAGGGGGCTTTATTCCGCTATCAAGGATATAGATTCCACAGTAGAGTTCGGTATTTCTCCGGCCGGAAATATAGATAATCTCATTGCTAAAAATATGTATTATGTAGATATCGAGAAATGGTGCAACAATACCGGTTTTGTTGATTATATAGCTCCTCAGATTTATTGGGATTTCGATTACGGAAGATATTCCTATGATACCCTTAACAAGCGTTGGAGAGAGCTTGTGGATGTTTCAAAAGTAAGGCTTTACTCGGGAATCGGCGTTTACAGATGTTGCTCGCCTGTATATGGTCAATTTGCACAAACGGATATCTTAAAGAAGATGGTTAGATATACCAGAACAATAAATGCATTTTCCGGATTTTACTTCTATTCTTACAACGGGCTGGTAAGCTCTCAGAGTAAACGCCAGGTAAAAAGTATGCTTACCGTACTTAAGTAACACAGGGCAATCGATAAAGTGTATGCCTACCGCACTAAAGTAACACAGGGCAATCGATAATGTGTATGCCTACCGCACTAAAGTTACACAGGGCAATCGATAATGTGTATGCTTACCGTACTTAAGTAACACAGGGCAATCCCCCGGATAGTATCATACTTACCGTTTAAGTAAGTTGCAGATTTACAATATAAAACCAGCCATAAAATAAAGCTTGCCATCGGACCCATAGTCTGATGGCAAGCCTTTTATTTATATTATTAATTATATTATTATTTTTAAAAGAATAAAAGAGATACTACAGGGGAGTAGCATCTCTTTTGGAGAAGGTATTTTTGTTACTTATGGGGTGTAGCAAAAACTATATAATGTATTGGGGTTTACGGTAGTAAGTATATAACTATTTCTTGAATAAGTGTGCATAAAGATTTTAAAAATTTATCTATTTTTTTGTGCAATTTTCACATAAAAAAACAGGCCTTTGGTAAATATTACCAAAAGGAGGCCCATTTTTTAAAGATTTTATATACATTTTACACAACACTAATCATAACTGATTACATTATAGTCGAAATATATACTAATTATTTGTACATTTTAACCAAATCAATTTATTGCACTTATCTCATTTGTGCATACTTACCAAATCAATTTATTGCACTTATCTCATTTGTGCATATTTACCAAATCAATTTATTGCATTCATATCAATTTATTAATCACATATCAATTTTGCATAAACTAATTAATTTATTAATCCTACATCATTTGTGCATACTTACCAAATCAACATATAAGTATTACTCAGCATCAAACAACGCCTCGAATTCCTCGCGTGTAATCCTCTCGCGTTCAAGTAAAAGCGCTGCCGATTTATGAAGGATTTCCATATTCTCATCCAGGATACGCTTAGCTTCATCATAGCAAAAATCTATAATCTTCTTAACTTCGGTATCGATATTACTTGCAGTATCGGCACTGTAAGCCTTGCTTGTATGGCCATAATCACGTCCGACAAATACTTCCTCCTCGTCAGCATAATTCACCATACCGATAACATCCGAGAAACCGAACTTTGTAACCATATCACGGGCAGTCCTTGTAGCCTGCTTGATATCCTGAGAAGCCCCGGTCGTAATATCATCAAATATAATCGATTCAGCGATTCTGCCGCCTAAATCAACCATAATCTCCTGAAACA
>JAILOA010000306.1 GCA_024691065.1 Lachnospiraceae bacterium
CAACACCCTTTACAGACAAGATATACTTATCTGTAACTGTATCAGGTACTCTGTATGTAAACCTCACGGATTACATATTCCCATGCCGTACAGTAAAAGCGGATGCTTGAGTATATTTTACATAACACCAAGACTTATGTGTTACAACCTCATATATACTTGTCAATGTACAAAAGAGTGCCTTTAGTGAGCAACACACTTAACGGTTTTCTCTTAGAACTTGTTGCTGAGTATATTATAGCACATATGTTCTTGACCGTCAATTAACAAAGCTCCTCCCACCTGCTAAAGCAAGTGGGTTTCCGCCTACAACAACAGAAAGGATTTTATTTATGAATAAATGTGAGAATTGCAATATTTACATATATGATAATACTGAAATTTGTCCGCTTTGTCACAGCGTCGTAAGTGATTTAAACGATGAAGAAAGTAAGCGTATCACTGATATCTACGGAAAGCCGGCGCCGTATCCGGACATTATGGAGAAAACCAGGAAGATAAATTTTGTGATGAAGCTTCTTCTCTTACTTTTTATACTTGGAGAGGTTGCGGCAATTATTATTAACCTGAAAACAAATCCTAAATTTCTATGGTGTATATTATCCTTTGTCGGACTTACTTATATATATTCCACGATGAAGTACTGGCTGGAACACGATTCGGGATTTTCTTCGAAAGTCGGTTTACAGATATTTCTTTCGATTATAATTATTTACTGTATCAATCTTTACACCGGTAAGCCCTACTGGTCATTGGAATGGGCCATTCCGGGTATGGTAATTCTGGGAGATATATCGGTATTTATTTTTATTCTGATTTACCGGGAAAGCTGGTACAGCTATATCCTGTTGCTTCTTATGATGGTATTATGTTCAATCGGATTATGGGTTTTCTTCTTTATGGGGTATATAGGAAATATAATTCTTTTAATTATTTGTTCCTCACTTAGTTGCTTATTCCTGCTGGTTTTGGCTATATTTAAGGATAAAGAAGTTAAAAGGGAGCTGAAGAGAAGGTTTCACATATAACGCAGTAAAAGTATTCCTCCACCTCAAAGTTTATGAAGGCGTAGGTTTGGTCATAGGAGGATTTCTTGTGTCAGTAGAGGGTTTAGGTCCCTAATGACACGGCACGAAGTGCCCTGTGTTATAAGCAAGTAGCGAAGCGGATTGCGAATTTCATTAAAACGGAGGTTTACATTTGACAAAGGAAAACTATATTACCAATATTAACGAAAAATCAACTAAGGAAAAGAAGCTTGCCAATATCAAAGAACGTCTAAATGTAGACGAAAAGATTTCTGAATTCAAAG
Source organism: Lachnospiraceae bacterium (assembly GCA_024691065.1). Classification (GTDB taxonomy): domain Bacteria; phylum Bacillota; class Clostridia; order Lachnospirales; family Lachnospiraceae; genus JAEEJA01. Next base: position 1,313 of record JAILOA010000306.1, read on the forward strand.
AAAAAACTCGTATGGATGAGAAGATTTCTGAATTTAAAGAGAAAACTCATATTGATGAGAAATTTTCTGAATTTAAAGAAAAAATTAATTCAAACGAGAAACTTTCCGAATTAAAAGAAAGAATAAATATGGATGGTAAGATTTCCGAAATTAAGGATCACTTCCAAAAAGAAAAAATGGATTCTGTTGAGGATACTTCCAAAATAAAAGAGACAGATACTTCCTTAGATGAATCTGATACTACCGGAATAACTCCTGATATACAGGGACAGAAAACCGGGATGACGGATCAGGAATCCTCTATCAAGAATCAACACTCTAAAGAGAACACCCCAAGTATGAGGGGGCTTACTGCTTATTATGCACTTAAGGTTGCTTATAATTTACCAGTTATCGGTCCGCTTGCAAAGAATGGTCAGATTCGTGAAATCCTGAATGAATACGAGCGCGAATGGAAATGTCCGGGTGGTTATGTACGTGAAAAGCTTACAATCGGTCGTTTCAATGCCGATTTTATAAAGCCGGAGGATTGGGATGCAAATGACGGAAAGATAATTCTTCAACTGCACGGAGGTGGCTATTACAATACGCTTCACAATGCCTACCGTGATGTTGCAATAGAGTACAGCAAACGCTCGAAGGGTGCCGCTGTGCTTTGTCCCGACTATTCAACAGCTCCGTTTCATCCGT
>JAILOA010000330.1 GCA_024691065.1 Lachnospiraceae bacterium
CACCAATCAAATTAGAATTCACGATAACTTCCTTAATCCTTCTAAGCCCTTCTAAAAGCCTCTTCCAAAGCATCAATGTATAAGGGCAGCCGTGCCTTATACATTGATGCTTTGGAAGAGGCTTTTAGAAGGGCTTAGAAGGATTAAGGAAGTTATCGTGAATTCTAATTTGATAGGTGAAACCGTTAGCAATGAAAAGGATTCCGAAGAACTTTCCGATATGATTGTTGAGGCGGAGACCGCGATTGAAAACTATAGAGCGCATGATGCCGAAAAACTTCTGGATTCTATAATTGACAGTATGGAGGACAATTATAAGAAAAGACTTATTTATGTAAAGAATTTGATTGATAATTTATCATATGACGAGGCACTTGTTGATTTTCAGTCAATAATGAAGGAAGCAGGTATGGAGGAATAAATGTTTCGGAAGGATAAACAGGTAAATTATATATAGACATATGGGAGCGGATGCAGTTAAAATAAGCAAAGGGGCAGATACAATGAGATAAGAACTTATCCGGGTAGATGCATTTAAAAAATGAAAAATGAAATTTAAACGAAGGAAGCAGATTTGGTGAAACCTGAAGATTAAAAGAATCAGAAAGGGAGGCATAATATGTACTCGATTCTAATTGTTGATGACGATATGTTTTCATTGAGAATGGCTGAGGAAGTATTGGCGGAAAAATATGCCTGCAGCATAGCAAAGAGCGGAAGTCAGGCAGTTACATTGCTAAGCAAGGGAGTGATTCCGGATTTAATACTTTTGGACATAAAGATGCCGGAAATGGATGGGTATGAAACGCTTAAGGCTATCAGAGAGATAAATAATTGTAAGGAAGTGCCGGTTATATTTTTGACAGGTATTAATGATACAACCAGTGAAATCAAGGGGTTGCAGCAAGGGGCGGTGGATTTTATCACAAAGCCTTTTGTAAAGGAAATATTACTTGCAAGGGTAGAGAGGCACATACTTACGAGCTTGCATACCAGAAACAACGGAGAACCGGAGCTTTCAAAGGAGGCAACAGAGTTAAAGCAATTACTTTCCGAAACAGAATGGGAGGTTACGCTTTATATATCAAAGGGTCTCAGTAATCGTGAGATAGCTGAGAAAATGAATTATTCTTATGGTTACATTAAAAATATGGTTGCAAAAATATATGAGAAACTCAGTGTTAAAAATCGTAGAGAACTGAGATCGTATTTTGGAGAATAGTGAGATAGTTACTTGGAGAATAAAATGTAAAAATCACTAAAAAAATAAACTATTTACTTGCAATTATGAAAAATATGTTCTATAATCATATTTAGTTTTACGAAAACGTTTAAGGAGTTGTGAGGGGTAGTTATGGCATCTATTAAAGATATTGCTGAAATGTGTGGGGTATCAGTTGCTACGGTAAGTAAAGCACTGAATGATAAAGATGATATAAGTGAGAAAACCAAGGAGGAAATAAAGCGTGTCGCTCGAGAGATGTCTTATTTTCCACAGTTTTACGCCCGTGCAATTCGTATGAATAAGAGTTACAACCTTGGCGTTTTATTTGTGGATGAATCCATGAGCGGTCTTACTCATGATTATTTCGCAAATATTCTTAATAGCTTTAAGGTGACGGCAGAGGCTAAAGGATATGATATTACATTCATTAACAGCAATAAGCGTGAGGTTAATAACAAGACTTATCTTGAGCATTGTCGCTACAGAGGGCTGGACGGTGTCGTTATTGCATGTATTGATTTCTATAATCCGGAGGTTGTGGCACTTATTAACTCTTCGATTCCGACTGTTACCATTGATAAGGAATTTGAAGGAAGGACGAGCATTAATTCCGATAATGATACGGGAATGAGAGAGCTTATAGAATACATTATCGAAAACGGACATGAGAATATCGCATACATTCATGGTGAATTAAGTGATGTTACCAAGCATAGAATCAATATATTTAAGGAAGTTATGAAGGAACACGGTATCAAGACTTCTTCTAACAGGATACTTCAATCGGAGTACAGAAATCCTATCAAGGCAGGCGAGATAACCCATAAGCTTTTAAAGCAGAAATATCCGCCAACCTGTATAGTTTATTCGGATGATTACAGCGCAATCGGCGGAATCGGTGCCATTAATGATATGGGACTTTCGATTCCGGGTGATATTTCAATTGCGGGTTTTGATGATATATTCCTGGCAGGACAGCTTGTGCCGAGGCTTACCACAGTTAAGCAATATACTGAGAATATCGGAACTATTGCAGCTGAAAAGCTCATTGCATTGATTGAAAGCGGCGGAAAAGCCGAGCATGAAACTATTACAGTGCCTACAAGCTTGATAAAAGGCGAAACTGTAGCAAATGTCAGTAAGTAATATATATCTGACACGGAAAAGAATTGATTTGTAATAATACATTAGATGGATGGGATAGCAGAAAGTAAGGAGTGGAGCAGATTTTAGGATACCTGTTTTACTGTGTGGAAAAATGATTCCGATATAATAACCCGTTAGTGGATATTTCTTTAGAGAGATATGCATTGACGGGTTATTTTGTTTGAATGAATTTAACGCAGTAAGAAAAATTCCTCCCTCTAAGCCGTGATAAAAAGCGTAGGTTTAGAATGAAAGATAAAAAAAGAGAGGCAGCTTTTTAAAAGCACCTCTCTAAATTATTTTGTTCGATTTACATAATAAAATTTACATTAATTGTAAGCGAACGTCTTTTGTAAGTACATCAGTATAGCTGTAAGATACCTTCTGGATGCTGGAGTCAAGTTTATTCTCGACATCTACAATAAAAATACTTGGAAATGTCTGACTAATAACACCTTCAGTAACATCGATTTTATGTCTTCCACGGTTGCAACGGATTTTAACCTTGGAACCGATGTTCTTGTCTACTGACAACCTGACTTTTTTGATATCTAATTGACTCATATTCGCACCTCTTTCTATGTACACGGAATTGAAAGAAAAATAATAGGGGGATTTTCTTTCAATTAACAAAACAACAACAGTCAGGATTATAACATATTTTTGCCATAAAGTCAATATGATGTAAATTTTTTGAAACAAATACTATATATTGCGTTTTTGGGATAACTAAACAGTAATCCTCGGTAGTTTAATTGCTGAGTAGTTTACATGCTAATTCTTTATCTTGCAAGATATTTAAAATAGTGTTAGAATTAACTTTGTGTCTTTAGAATACTTATGAGTATGCGATGCTGAGGGCTTATCTGCCGATTCAAATTATGAAAGGCCGGATTAGTTTTTGGCTGCTTAAAAATATAATTTGTAAGGAGAAATTTGCTACTCAATACAAATGATATAAGGGCACACAGGGAATTTTATATGTAAATGGAGGAAATATTTTGAGTAAAGATAGTAAAGATAACTCAGGTAAGAAGAGTGAGGATTTAAATAAAAACAATAAAGGCAATGAGTCCAATAAAAAAACAAAAAAATCAAATAAGGATGGTAAATCCAATTCTTCCAAAAAGAAAGGGTATTTTCTTCCGAAAACCGCATTTGATTGGGCTTGTGATTTGATAATTCTTGCATGTATAGTCGTTATGATTGTGCTTATTGTTCCGCCGACAGTTAAAAATATTAAGAATAAGATGGAATTAAAGAAGACGGAAAAGGCCTTAAAGGAAGCAAAGGAGAATGCAACTCCTGAGCCTACCGCAACAGCTGTTCCTGAAAATATTGCTGTATATATGCAGAATATTGAAAGCAGCGGTGAAACCAACGATACTACATTTACATTGGAATTTAATGTAGATGATAAGACTTTTGTTGACAGAGTTACTGCCGGCACGATGTCAGACTCCTTGGATGAAGGGGAGTATGAGAAGACCGAGAGCGGCATAAAGACCATATCTTCCGAGGATAATAAGGAAACCAAATATATTCTTGACGGTAACTATCTGGTTGTTAAGGATTCTTTATATGAGGGAACAATTCCTGAGGGTGCTGATAAGACATTCAAAAAGGAATTTACCTATAAAAACGAGGAGACACTTATTTACAGACAGCTTACATTTAAATTGGACGGTACATTTGAACTTGTAAGGGCTGCCTTAAATGAGGACTTCAGTGTTGATTTTTCAAATTCAAGTTTTACATCCGGAAGCTATGAGCTTGATGGGAATTTGATTCACTTGGAAGAGGAAAGTGACGGATCTGCGCTTTTGGATTATTATGTATATGATGGAAAAATAACAAATGCATATTATAAAAAGTATAACGGACCGGATCTTGTGGATTAAGTTGCTTGGTTGAAAAGTCGAAAAATTAAAGATTTAAGGGCTGTTAAATTTTGAAACAAGTTGTATCAGAAGGTTTAGGATTGGGAACTATTGGGAAATTTAATAAAGAAATGAGGATTTTTTAATGAAACAGTTTGAGGACTATAAGTATATTGATGGTGGCGTTTGTGCGGCAGAAGGATTCTCCGCAAATGGTATTAACGCGGGCATTAACCCTGATAAATCTAAAAACGATTTGGGCGCCATTGCAAGTATTTCTCCTTGTAAGACAGCCTGTGTATATACACAAAATAAGGTAAAGGGCGCTCCTATAATCGTAACAAAGGAAAATCTGCAAAAGAGCAATAATATTTCCCAGGCGGTGATTGTAAATTCCAAGAATGCAAATACCTGTAATGCAAACGGAATCGAGATTGCAGAGCAGTCCTGTGAGCTTCTCGCTAAGTATCTCGGGATACCTGCAGAGTATGTAATTGTTGCTTCCACAGGTGTTATCGGACAGCCAATGTCCATAGAACCATTTAAAAACGGTATGGAAGAGCTTACATACGGCCTTTCCAAGGATGGTAACAGGAAGGCTGTAAATGCCATAATGACTACCGATACAAAGGAAAAAGAGGTAGCCGTTGAATTTGAAATCGAGGGAAGACGTGTACATATGGGCGGTATGGGAAAAGGAAGCGGTATGATTCATCCAAATATGGCGACCACCCTTAATTTTATTACCACTGATGTAAATATATCCGCAGAGCTTTTGCAGAAGGCTGTTGATGAGTTGGTTCAGATTACTTATAACTGCCTTACAATTGACGGAGATACATCTACAAATGATATGCTTTCCGTAATGGCAAACGGAATGGCCGGAAATAAGGAAATAACAGTTGAGAACGGTGATTATAAAAAAGTTAAGCAGGCACTTTACATCGTAATGATGAATCTCACAAGGATGCTTGCTGCCGACGGTGAGGGAGCAAACAAGCTTATCGAAGTTAATTGTGTAAATGCACCGACCCTTGAAATTGCAAAGGCCGTTGCAAAGAGCGTTGCGGGCTCAAGTCTCGTAAAATGCGCGGTTAACGGATGTGATGCTAACTGGGGAAGAATATTATGTGCCATTGGATATACAGATGCAGAGTTTGATATTTCGGTTCTCGATGTTTCTTATTCCAGTGCAAACGGTACGGTTTCTGTATTTGAAAACGGAGCGGGAGTTGATTTCTCAGAGGAGCTTGCAACAAATATTTTATCGGCAGAAGAAGTATATATAAATATTGATATGCATCAGGGCTCGGAAAAAATAACAGCCTGGGGATGCGATTTGACGCATGAATACGTATCTATCAACGCAGACTACAGGTCATAAATATTTGTAAGTAATTATTTGCATTAAAGCTAGTATCAACGCGGACTATAGATCTTAAAAGTATGCAAGCAATCGTCACATTAAAGCTCGCATTAATGCGGACTACAGATCATAGAGAACCGGTTAAATGTGTCAGGAATTATTAAAGCTTGTATTATAAGCTTTGAGTTAACTTATTATATAACATTTATCAAATAATTTAGGAGGGAAAGATCATGGCAAAGATTGACATTATTTCAGGATTTCTCGGAGCAGGAAAGACTACTCTCATTAAGAAGCTTATTGCAGAAGCATTTGCAGGCGAGAAGCTTGTAATTATAGAAAACGAGTTT
>JAILOA010000352.1 GCA_024691065.1 Lachnospiraceae bacterium
AGTCTGACCGGATGGATAACTACCAAAAGTAATCTTTGTATATACGCCATTTACCGGCGCTGACAATTCACTTATTTCAGCTGCATTAGACTTGATAATTGTTCCGGATGATAGAATAACAGAAGCGGTTAAGATACTTGAAATCACCTTAGTTATACCTTTTTTTATGCTTAGCATATAGTCCTCCTTAAAAAAATATTTCCCCAAAAATTCACCCTATTTATACAATATATGCACAAAATCATACAATTTTTTTCAACACATAGCCATTATAACATTTTACTTAAACATTTTCAATACGAAAAATAAAGGAATTAAAAAAACATCGGAACCGTTGTCCGATGTCTTTTTAGCCCTTATTTTATTATATTTTCAAGAATTTATGCATTTTTTTAATTTTTACGTGTTATTTCTATAGAAAAACAATCAAATTAGTATTTACCTAAAATAATCTATATTTTTTACATAAATTATTTTTCATTTTTACTGTTTTTTATACTATAGGAATTCGGCTTTAATTTAGTCAATATTTAAGTCAATAATATTCTTTAGTCCGCTACGCTACTTCCTCATAACGAAGGGAACTTAACGAAGGGAACTTCTTACCTTAAATATCTCCCTGCCTATGCCTTCAAGGCTTAAAGACAGGGATTTCTCTTATTGCATTAAAATCCGGCATTATATACCAAATACGTTTTATTAATTGTTCTCAAGCTTCACCATGGGCTGCTTTCGCCATCTCGCTTACATACTCTGTAATAGGCTCAAGTGCATTCTCTCCATACTTCTCACAAAGCTTAACAATCGCACTGCCGACAATTGCTCCGTCCGCATAAGAAGTATATTCCTTAACCTGCTCAGGCTTGCTGATACCAAAACCGATACATGCCGGAGTATCGGAAACCTTCTTAATTTCCTCAACTATAGCCCTTACATCGGTTGTAATTGCATCACGCACACCCGTAACACCAAGAGATGAAACCACATATATAAAGCCTGTTGCATCCTTTGCAATCTCTCTGATACGTTCATTACTTGTAGGCGCAATCATCGTAATCAAATCAACATCATTTGCCTTTGCTATAGGTAAAAGCTCGCCCTTTTCCTCGTAAGGCATATCAGGAATGATAATTCCGTCGATTCCGACCTCTTTACAGGTCTCACAGAATCTTTCATAACCATATTTAAATACTGTATTTAAATAACAAAGGAATACAAGAGGAACATCAGTTTCCTTTCTGATTTCACGAACCAAATCAAATATATTGTTAGTTCTTACATTGTTTGACAAGGCGCGTACATTTGCAGTCTGGATAACAGGACCCTCGGCAATCGGATCGGAGAACGGAATTCCAAGCTCCACAAGATCCGCGCCCGCCTTAATCATACCAAGCACATATTCCTTGGTCTTTTCAAGTGTTGGATCACCGGCTGTTACAAATGCAATAAATGCTTTTTTATTTTCAAATGCTTTATTTATTCTACTCATGTAAATCAATCCCCCTATATCTGGCTATTGCCGCAACATCCTTATCTCCGCGTCCTGACAGGCAACAAATAATAATTTGATCCTTGTCCATTTTTGGTGCAATTTTCATAAGATGTGCGATGGCATGAGAACTCTCGATTGCAGCGATAATTCCCTCTTCCTTAGCTATAAACTCGAATGCCTCAACTGCCTCTTCATCAGTTACGGGAACGTACTCTGCACGTCCGATATCCTTCAAATGTGCATGCTCAGGGCCGACACCCGGATAATCAAGACCGGCTGAAATAGAATAAACCGGAGCAATCTGACCATATTCATCCTGGCAGAAATAAGACTTCATTCCATGAAATACACCAAGGGTTCCGGTTGCCATTGTTGCCGCGGTTCTGTCTGTATCAACACCCTCACCTGCAGCCTCACAACCGATAAGCTTTACGCTCTCGTCCTTTATAAACTCTCTGAACATACCCATGGCATTGCTTCCGCCGCCTACGCAGGCCATTACAACATCAGGAAGTCTGCCTTCAACCTCCAGAATCTGCTCTCTTGCCTCACGGCTGATTACACTCTGGAAATCTCCGACAATCTGAGGGAACGGATGAGGCCCCATAACCGATCCTAATGCATACAATGTATCGTCCGGCCTTTTAGTCCACTCTCTCATACACTCATTTACGGCATCCTTCAACGTTGCGGTACCGCTCTCGACCGGATGTACCTTAGCGCCGAGAAGCTCCATTCTATATACATTTAATGCCTGTCTCTCGGTATCAAGCTTACCCATGAATATTTCGCACTCAAGGTCCAAAAGCGCCGCTGCGGTTGCAGTTGCAACACCGTGCTGACCTGCTCCTGTCTCAGCTATAAGCCTGGTCTTTCCCATCTTTTTTGCAAGAAGCGCCTGACCGAGAACATTATTTATCTTATGAGCTCCGGTATGATTAAGATCCTCTCTCTTTAGATAAATCTTAGCTCCACCGAGGTCACGTGTCATCTTCTTTGCATAATACAAAAGAGAAGGACGTCCCGCATACTCTCTGTAAAGCTTATCAAGCTCATCATTAAAATCCTTGTCATTCTTGTAAAATTCATAAGCCTCTTCCAGCTTTTTAATTTCATTCATAAGGGTTTCAGGAATGTATTGTCCCCCATGAATACCAAATCTTCCTTT
>JAILOA010000088.1 GCA_024691065.1 Lachnospiraceae bacterium
ATTATATTTTTTAACAACCTTATCACGTGTTGTGGAAGCATAAAATGATAAATCATATGTTCTAAGCCAGGAAGATCCTTTGAAAACCCCAAAATCATCAGGAACTCCGAGCTTAATATATGTTGTCTTTAATTCATCCTCTGATAATTCCATATCACTTACTTTAGTTCCATTAATTGTTATGGAATCATATAATGAAGAATCCACATAGGAAAGCGGAATCTTTGAAGTATCAAATACATATCCATTGCCGGTCAATGCATCCGCAGGGACGGTACCATGGATATAGCTTGGCATATCGCTTCTTGTAAAAGTAGAGAAAGCATTCCAGTTTATGTTTACATTTTCATCACCACTGCCGTTAATCAAATTAAACCTGTATGCATTACTTCTCTTAAAACTTCCGTCCTCCATCAATGAACCTTCAACAGGTTCTATAACGACATTTTCCATAAGTTCTTCAAATTCTTCCGAATTTTTATCTATGGTTCCCCTGTATGATACACGCTCTACAACTCCGGAATCATCAATGGTTACATAACACGGTTGATTCAAAGTATCCATATTCAAATCGAATTTTTCATAAGGATATCCTTCCGAAGATACATAGGTTCCTGCCTGAGGGCTGTCATAATATATTAATAAACTCTTGTTAATCTTTGATCTTGCAGGAACTATTGCGGTTAATGAATAGTACGAATCCGCTTTTTCAATCTTAAGATCAAAGCTGTAATCCTTAACTGTACCGTTTAATCGACCTGTAGTTGTGTTATAATCACTATCATCAAAGTTCATTATTTTACCGCTAACAGGCATTGAATAATAGGTTTGATAATCATTTGATACTTCTTTATCTATATATTCATCTTCAAACTTATATTCAAAACAAGTATCCTCACCTTCTTCGCACATAGATGTTATGTCATCAACAGTTATACTTTCTTTGTTGTTCTCAAGTGATTTAAGTTCATCCGCATCGGCTATATATACCTTTAAGTCATCCATATTAAAATCATCATTTTTATTAACATATATGCGCTTACTGATTATACCGTCCTCTTCCTTACCCTTATATGCATAATAATCCTCAATCTTCGGATATTCGGAGGTATCACTTTCGGTAAAACTTGCATAAAAAACAGGTAACTCTAAACTTTGCTCGTATTTTCCGATATTTCCTGCACCGTCATATACACAAAATGTAATCGGAACATATACTGACTTAGCGCCTCTCTGAACCGATGGATCTGAAGCATTTCTTTTAACCTCTACCGTAATCGGTTCGGCTGATTTTGATTCTTCACTCTTTAAATTGATATTTGATAATATATAGTCCTCTCCCATTTTTATGGTATCCGAAGCTATTTCATCCTGACCTTTTTTAACGGTAATATCAATATTTCCGTTTATCTTTCCGATATTAATCTTAGCCTTGGAAAATCCGGAAAGATCCCTAATAATACCGTTTTCATCTTTTGAATAATCGGAATAATTAAATATTGCTTTTGAAACTGCGTCTCCTATGATATACTCTTCGGTATTTTCATATGCAACTTTTACAACAGGAGAATCTGTATCCACACCTACGTATGAGCTTTGAAGTCCGTAAGAAACAAGCTTCTTATTATCATTTTCATCAACCGAAAATACACCGAAGTTTAGCGTATCATTACTTAATTCTCTTCCTGTTTCACTCTTTACGGTTCCCTCAAAGTACAAATTACTAAGTAAGTTTGAAAGACAATACTCGTAGTTATAGTATGTTGAATCACCACCGAGAAGATATAAATTATCAACATTTTTAGCGGAATTAACCTTAACCTTATACTTAATAACACTATTCTGTGATGCTTCATTGTTAACCTGAAGCATGGCTTTTTCGGAATCTGCTGTTGTATCTATCTCATCCGATTCACCGAATTTTAAAACACGGTAAACAGTATCACCGTCTTCGTCCTCTGTAAGCTTAACCTGGCAAATATCGATAAATCCGCCATCCATCACCCTTTTATTTAAAGCATCTACATTGGCATCATCGCTATCTACAGCCTTTTGCTCATATATAACAGTAGGAAGTTTTGTAAGTTCTACGGCACTTCCTTCATACTTTGTCCATCCTGCTATATCAAATGTATCATTCACGTTTAATGCCATTTGACTTTCATCATAAACCCTGTAATAAACCTCTGTATTGTCTTCATCCTCTATTCCGGTAATTGTCATTGTCGCCTTACCGACATGATTATCGGAAACACTTGTTCCCTCTTCCACATAGGAAGCGGAAATATTATCATCATCTGCATCCAGCGATACATTTAACGGAACCAATTTAGAATCTGAATATGAACCGTTCTTCACCACGGTTCCGTCAAAATCATCCACGGTATCCGCAGAAAGTTCTTTATCAAAGTCCTTATAATCATTCAAATAAAATGTAGGTGTCTTTAATGATTCATCCAACTTACAATTAAATACCACATCGATATTTACATAATCTCCCGGCTTTACGTACTTTCCGCCGTCCTCGGATGTAATTACAACTTCCTTAATTGCAGGAGAAGAACCTTCATAAACCGGAATCCTGTTGGCGGTCTTTCCGTTTTGGTCCTTTCCTTCCACTGACTGAAGCGGGAAGCACTGCGAAACAGAAACTCTGTTTCCGGATGCATCTACTATGGCTCCCTTAAAGTAATCTTCCTTTGCCGCTCTCTTGTAATTATTATATACACTTGTTAAATAATCTTCCTGCTCGGTATAATACGAAAGAGGCTCCAATCCCTTGTAAAGCCATTCCATATTACCGCTTCTGGATTTTCTGTTTATCTGCTGTGATAAAGAAGCTATGGAAAATGTCTTGTTCTTCCACTTTGTCATATCAAGTTTAAAGATAAGACAACTGTCTTCGGATACATTATCATTAAGCTCACCACTCATGGTACCGTAATAATCGGCATAAATAACGGAATCGCTGCTGTTTTGCTCGACATTGCTTGAATCCGTTGTTGAAAGAGCAAGCCTTGGATATGCATACATACCGTCGGCAATAAACTTAGTTGCTTCATAATATTCCTGCTGTATTTCTCCATCGTAGTAAACCATTTTATTTAATTTAACCGAACCGTCAAATTGCATTACAACAAACATACTGTCTGCGTCATCAGGCTTGTATTGTAATGTATTCTTAGGATTTTCCGAGGCATTTTCCTCATAAATCTCCTCGCCTTCGGCCGGCAGTGGATTCTTTGTAAGATATACCTTTGAAAGAGCTGCGGGTGGCTCGGTCATCGTAAATTTAAGATTTGAAAGTGAAACCGAACTGTTTCTCTTATTTGTAATCTTAATCTTTATTTTTTCATTTAAATCCTTAACATCAATTGAACCACTGCAGGTTATTTCCCTCTTTCCGAGTGATTCAGCCGCATAATTGGAATAAATAATTTCATCTTTACCTTCTTCCGATATGGATATAACATCAACTTTTATATCGGTTAAATCGGCATATGTGATATTGGCCTTAAAATTAAAATCAATGGTATCCATTAATTTATCTTTATAATTACTTACATTTACTGTTTTTGCATATATACCGTTCTTATTTAAAGTTAATGAATTCGGCAGATTTGAGCTGTCCACATTTTGGGTCTCATCACTGACAACACCATTTTCATTATCCATATAATTCTTAAGTCCGCTTGTTTTTGGATTGTAAGAAATAAGGTCATCACAGCCTAAACTCTTTAGTTCGCTGTTCTTTGCGGTTATATCTTCCTTAAAGCTGTTTTCAAGCTTTTTTACGTCAATCATATTATAACCGTCGGAAGAGCCCATCCTGCAATACATTCTCTGGGATAAGTAACTTGCATTGTACTGATCCTTGTATCGATAATATTCCTTGAAATTATGCAGAAGCAATTCTTTCTCAACTGTCTGGTTTGCAGCATTAAAAATGTAGCAATCGGAATTGCTAATTAAATCGATTTCCGAAGACGCATTTACCCTTGCTACATGTTTTTCAATTGTTGAAAAGATATTACCCAGGTTACCGTTGGTGCCAAAGTCGAGCATAAGAGCACATACCAGACCCCCGGCAATTATCCTTTTTCTAATTGTCTTAGCATTTAGTTTCCTCATTTTCTGCCTTCCTTTCTTTGAAGTTGACCCCATTTTTTTGATTTTTCAATGGTTTATTGTTACCTTACCAATTATCCGGTTAGTTTTTTTAACTTACTTCATGTTACTTCATACCTTTGCAACTTAATTAAGTAATTACGGAATACACATAACCCTTCTCTTCGCAAACTATTGTTTGTATGGATTTGTCAAATGTATTCTCTTTGTTTAAAATATTTTTCAAATCTACTGTTATTCCTATTCCGCTTAGCTTTAATAATGCTTCTTTCTTAGTCCAGAATTTTGTAAATTCCACACAGGGATTATCGGCATTCAGGATTTTATCTATCTCATCCTCATTGAAGCATTTTCTGCATACCGACATATTAAGCTTTTCCGGAATCTGCTCTATATCACAGCCCACCGGCTTCTCATCAATTACACATAACACACCTTTTTTACAATGACTTA
>JAILOA010000402.1 GCA_024691065.1 Lachnospiraceae bacterium
TATTATAAAAATAATAAATTACATAATGTAATTCTATTATAAAAATAATTAATTACATAGTGTAATTTATTATTTTGATTGAATGGTTGTTTATAAATCTAATTAAATATAAGGAGAATACAATGGCAAATCTAACTAAAATTGTCCTTGATGCCATGGGAGGGGATTTTGCTCCTGAAGAGACTGTAAAAGGTGCAGTTCAGGCACTTAAGGAATCCGAAAGTATTTATTTGTACCTGACAGGACAGGAAGATAAGATCAAGGCTGAATTAAGTAAATATTCAGATTATGACAATAAAAGATTGGAAATTGTTAATGCAACTGAAGTTATCGGTTTTAACGAGCCACCGGTAGAGGCGATAAGAAAAAAGAAAGACTCTTCACTGGTAGTTGGTATGAAGCTTATAAAAAAAGGTGAGGCAGATGCTTTTGTGTCCGCCGGAAGCACCGGAGCCATCCTTGTAGGAGGTCAGGGGGTTGTCGGAAGACTTAAAGGAATCGACCGTTCGCCTCTTGCACAGCTTCTTCCGACTAAAAAGGGAAAGTCATTATTAATAGATTGCGGAGCTAATGTTGACTCCAAGCCCACTAACTTACTGCAGTTCGCACAGATGGGTTCTATTTACATGAAGAATCTTGTTGGTGTTGATAATCCAAAGGTCGCAATTGTAAATGTAGGTTCTGAGGAAGAAAAGGGTAATAAGCTTGTAAAGGAAACATACCCGTTACTTAGTGAATGTAAGGATATTAACTTTGTTGGTAGTGTTGAAGCAAAGGAAATTCCGGCCGGAGACGTGGATGTAATTGTCTGTGATGCATTTGTCGGAAATGTAATATTAAAGCTTTATGAGGGACTCGGAAAAACATTTTTAGGCCTTATGAAGGACGCAATCTATGCAAATACAAAAAGTAAAATCGGGGGAGCTCTTATAAAGAGCTCATTAAAGGAAACCTTAAAGAATTTCAATGTAAATGCAAGCGATGTCGGTGGTGCGCCGATGCTTGGTCTAAAAGGTCTGGTTATAAAATCTCATGGAAGCAGCGATGCTAAGGAAATCAAAAATGCAATTCTTCAATGTATTGATTTTAATGAAAATAATATAAATGAAAAGATTAAAGAAAGTATAACTATTGAGGGTTAAGCCATGGAAAAAGAAATAATTCTTGATATTATTGCTGATTATATAAATGTCGATTCTTCAATTTTTTCTGCGGATACTAACTTTGCTTCGGATATGGGTCTAAGCGAAGCTGATATCAGGGAGATAATAGTAAATGTCGAAGAAAAATTTAAGGTCATTTTATCTGAGGAAAAAATTGAAAGCATAAGAACCATTAAGGATTTAGTTGATAATTTTACTTATTGAAATAAGCTTAAATATTTATAATTACAATAGTTTCTAAATAAATGAAAGTGTGATGAATTTGAACGATATAGATAAAAATATAATTGAAAAATTTGAAAAGAATGCAGGATATGTTTTTAAAAATAAAAATCTTCTTTTATCAGCACTGACTCATAGTTCTTACTCGCATGAAATAAAAATTAATAAAAGAGAATGTTACGAACGCCTTGAATTTTTGGGAGATGCTGTTCTGGAACTGGTGTCCTCAGAGTATATATTTAAAAATAATGCAAGGATGGATGAGGGCGGAATGACAAAGCTTCGTTCATCCTATGTTTGTGAGCAGACGC
This sequence comes from Lachnospiraceae bacterium, assembly GCA_024691065.1. GTDB lineage: Bacteria > Bacillota > Clostridia > Lachnospirales > Lachnospiraceae > JAEEJA01. The sequence continues at coordinate 1,697 of JAILOA010000402.1, forward strand.
TGGCATATTGCGCCCGTGAATTAAAACTCGATACTATGCTGTATCTTGGAAAAGGTGAAATAAAAAGTGGCGGAAGCAAAAGAGATTCTATCCTTTGCGATGTTATGGAGGCCACGATTGGCGCTGTTTTTATGGACAGTGATTTTGAAATTGCCAAGAAATACATTAATGATCATGTTCTAAAGGATATTGATAAAAAGGTACTTTTTTATGATTGTAAAACAAATTTACAGGAAATAGTGCAGAGAAACGGCGAAAGTAAGATAGAATATGTAATTATTGATGAGTTCGGTCCTGAACATAACAGAACTTTCAAATGCGAGGTAATAATTAACGGTAAAAGCTTTGCGGAGGGTGAGGGACATTCAAAAAAGAAGGCAGAGCAGGAAGCAGCGTACAAAGCATTGAAAATGCTTATTAAATAATTCTTGTAAAGCACTTAAAATATTACTATAAGAGAGGAAAATATTTTAAATGTATTTAAAAAGTCTTGAAGTACATGGTTTTAAATCATTTGCAAATAAATTGGTTTTTGAATTTCATGATGGTATAACCGCAATTGTAGGACCTAACGGAAGTGGTAAGAGTAATGTCGGCGATGCGGTACGTTGGGTACTCGGTGAACAGAGTGCCAAACAGCTTCGTGGTGCCAAGATGGAGGATATTATCTTTGCGGGTACAGAGCTTAGAAGACCGCTTGGATTTGCATATGTAGCTATTACACTAAGCAATGAGGATCATAAATTAAATATTCCTTATGAAGAGGTTACCGTAGCTAGAAGAGTTTACAGGTCAGGTGAATCGGAATATCTCTTGAACGGTACTACCTGCAGATTGAAGGATATAAATGAACTCTTTTTTGATACAGGTGTAGGTAAGGAAGGTTATTCCATCATCGGACAGGGTCAGATTGATAAGATTTTATCGGGTCGTCCGGATGACAGACGTGAACTTTTCGATGAGGCAGCCGGTATAGTAAAATATAAAAAACGTAAGGCTGAAACAGAGAAAAAGCTTGATGAAGAACATCAAAATATGATTCGTGTAGAGGATATATTATCCGAACTCGAAAAACAAAGAGGTCCTGTTAATAGTCAGGCTGATAAGGCAAGAAAATATCTTGCTTTCCGTGATGAATTAAAGGTATATGATATCAATATCTTTCTTCATGATTATGATGAATTTAAGAAAAATATAAAGAACATCGAAGAAAATGAGGATTCAATTGAGATATCTTTCGGCGAAAAGGAAGAAGAGATAGAGAGCACCCGAATTGAGTATGAGAAGGTAAAAGGTGAAATTGCCGAGGGCGAAGAGCACATTGAGGAAATAAGACAGAAAATCAGCGATTCGGAAATTCAAATTAATAATTTTCAAAATGATATAGCTCTTATAAAAGAGCAGATAAATACTGTTAAGAATAATGAAGAGCATTACAATGAAAGATATTCTTCTCTGCAAAAAGAAATAGCGGAAAAAGAGAAGATTATCGAAGAGTATCAGATTAAAAAAGAAGAATATGAAAAGCTTCGTGACGAGCTTGATGAAAAACGTGCAACCGCTACCGAGAGTGCACATCAGGTAAGGAAGGAAATAAAGCTTGTTGAGGAAGAGATTCTAAAGAAAGATAAGCTTATACAGGAAGCTACATTTGAAAAAGCAAGAGGAGAGAAGCATAGGGAAAAATATACCACAAGGCTTGAAACAAATTCCCTTAATAAGGCCAATATCAATAAAAAACTTATTCAGAATCAGACTGCTATCCGTGAATTAAAAGAGCAGGAAGAGATTGAACAGGATATATTTGATGATATGACCGAAAAGATTGAGGCGATTGATGCGATGGAGCAAACCTTGAATGAAACAATTGTTAAATTTAAACAGGCATCTTATGAGCATCAGGCTAAATTAAACAAACTTCAATCTGATTTTCATATGGAGAATTCCAGGCTTTTGTCCATAAGAAATATTACAGAGCGTTATGAAGGCTTTGGGCAGAGTATTAAGCGTGTAATGGAGCAAAAGGATAAGGTTAAAGGAATTCACGGTGTTGTAGCGGATGTAATCAAGACTCCTAAGGAATACGAAATTGCTATAGAAACAGCGCTCGGAGGACAAATCCAGAATATCGTTACCGATACCGAGAATACTGCCAGAAATATGATTGAATTTCTGAAGAAAAACCGTTACGGGCGCGCTACATTTTTGCCTTTAAATTCAATTACAGCAGGGAAATCAAACATTCCATCGGAAGCATTTAAAGAAGCAGGGTCACTTGGACTTGCATCCGGGCTTGTTGAAGCTAAGAGTGAATATAAGAATTTGATGGATTATCTTCTCGGAAGGGTGCTTGTTATTGATAATATTGACAATGCACTTAAGATTGCAAAGAAATATAATCACCGGATCCGTATGGTTACGCTTGAAGGCGAGCTTATAAATCCGGGTGGTTCCATGTCCGGCGGTGCATTTAAGAATAATAATAATCTGCTCGGTCGTAGGCGTGAAATTGAAGCACTTGAAAAAAAGGTCAGTGATTTGACCGTTGAACTCAGAAAAGAAAAAGAAAAATATAACGAAAACGAATCTCTTTTGGAGAAGGAGAGAGCAAAGCTTGCAGGTAATGCAAAGCTTAAAGGGGATTTCCAAATTAAGAAAAATACAGCAAAGGTTAATTTGGAAAGAATTAAAAAGGATATTACGGATAACTATTCGGAGCTTTCAAGTATTCAGATGGAAAAAGAAAATTCCGAGGCCGAGCTTTCCGAAATTCAATTTAAGGTTAAACAATATGATGAGATAATCGAAGAGGCTTTGGGGCGCTTAGAGAATATTTTAACAGAAAAAAAGGAATGCGAAGGCGAGAAAAAGCGTTTAACCGGCGATCTGGATAAGCATTTAAAGGATAGCAGCAATTTATTTGTGAAGAGCAATGAATATGCGCAGAATGCTGTATTTGCCGCTGATAACATATCCAGATATACAGGAGAATTAAAATCCAAGAAGCATGATTTGGAAAATCTTGTGGATGAAAATGTAAATTACGATTCGGTTTTGGATGACAAAAAGAATCAAATCAGTGAAAAGAAGCAGGAAATAAAGGATACCGAAGAGGTTATCAGAGGATTAAAGAAGGAGCTTAACGGCTCTATAGCAGATAATGAGGATCTTAAGAAGAAAAACAGTGACTTTATCGTTAAGAGGGAAAACTTAATTAATGAGCAAAACTCACTTGAAAAAGAGAAGATTCGTCTTTCTAACCAGAAAGAGAAGCTGAATGAGAAGCAGGACGAGCTCATTAAATATATGTGGGAGCAATATGAGATAGCTTATAATAATGCTCTTGAGCTTAGGACAGAAACTGAGCTTACACCTGCTGAAATTAAGAAGAAAATCGGTGAACTTAAGGGCGAGATTAAGTCATTAGGTGAGGTAAATGTAGGCGCTATCGAACAAAGTATAGAAATCAATGATCGTTATGAATTATTGTCCAATCAGCATGATGATATTGTAAATGCAGCGGACAAGCTTAAGGGTATCATTGCAGAGCTCGATGAAAAGATGAGAATTACATTTACCGAGCAATTTGCAAAAATTAATGAGAGTTTTGATAAGGTATTTAAGGAACTTTTCGGAGGCGGTAAGGGTTATCTTGAACTGGTAAATGAAGAGGATGTTCTTACTTCGGGAATTTTAATTGTTGCTCAGCCGCCGGGTAAAAAACTTCAGAATATGATGCAGCTCTCCGGTGGTGAGAAAGCGCTTACGGCAATTTCGTTATTATTTGCAATTCAAAAGCTTAAGCCATCTCCGTTCTGTTTATTGGACGAAATAGAGGCGGCGCTTGATGATTCAAATGTAGACAGATTTGCAAATTATCTGCATAAGCTTACCAAGGATACTCAGTTTATTGTTATTACACATAGACGTGGTACCATGAATGCCGCTGATATTTTATATGGTATAACTATGCAGGAAAAGGGTGTATCTACTCTGGTTTCTGTCGATCTGGTAGAAGCTGAGAGTATGGTTGACGAAAAGAAGGAGAAAAAGAAATAATGCTGGATTTTTTTAAGAGAAATAAAAAAAGCAAGGAAGAGCTTGAGGATGAGGGTGATAAGCTCCTTCAGGCATTACAGGAAATAAATAACAAGGAAGATAATGTTCCTGTCAGTAAGCCGGAAGCTGATAGCGCCCGGGCTTTGGATGATGTGATAGATGCCGGGAAAGCTGATACATCTTATGAGACAAATGTAGCGGCAGAGGGTAATGTAGCAGAGAAAATCGGCGCTATCGAGGAAGCCGGCGATGCCGAGAGAACCGGAGTTGCCGATGAAATCGGCGCTTCCGAGGAAGCTGCCAGGAAGGCGGAAGAAGAGAGAAAAGCAGAGGAAGCAAAGGCTGCAGAAGAGGCTGAAAAAGCCAGGAAGGCAGAAGAAGAGAGAAAAGCCGCCGAAGAAGCTGAAAAAGCAAGAATAGCTGAAGAAAAGAAGAAAGCAGAAGAAGCAAAGGTTGCAGAAGAAGCTGAAAAAGCCAGAATTGCAGAGGAAGCAAGAGCTGCCGAAGAAGCTGAAAAAGTAAGGATAGCCGAAGAGGAGAGACTTGCTGAGGAAGCAAGGATAGCTGAAGAACAGGAAGTTTCCGAAGAAGAGGAAGCAGAGCCACAGGACAAACCTAAGAAGAAAGGTTTCTTTGCACGTCTCAAGGAAGGACTTACAAAGACAAGAAATAATCTTTCAAGTGGTTTAGGAGGTCTTTTCTCGGGATTTTCGGAACTTGATGATGATTTTTATGAAGAGCTTGAAGAAATCCTTATTATGGCCGATATAGGCGTAAATACGACTGAAAATATTATTGAGGACTTACAGGCAAGAGCTAAGGCAGAGAAGATAAAGTCTGCCGAAGAATGTAAAAATCTTTTAAAATCAATTATTATAGAGCAGATGGAAGTTGGGGAGAATGAATATTCCTACGAAACAGAAAAGTCCGTAGTTCTTATGGTTGGTGTAAACGGTGCAGGTAAGACAACAACTGTCGGTAAAATAGCATCACAATTAAAGCATCAGGGAAGAAAAGTAATTCTCGCGGCGGCCGATACATTTAGGGCGGCAGCAATCGAACAGCTTACTACATGGGCTAACCGTGCGCAGGTTGATATTATATCAGGTGGTGAGGGTACAGACCCGGCATCCGTTGTATTTGACTCCATATCAGCTGCAAAGGCAAGAAATGCCGATGTTCTTTTATGCGATACCGCAGGAAGACTTCAAAACAAGAATAACCTTATGAAGGAACTTGAGAAAATCAACAGAATAATTGACAGAGAGTATAGTGAAGCACATAAGGAAACATTTATTGTGCTGGATGCAACCACAGGTCAGAATGCGCTTTCACAGGCAAGGGAATTCTCGCAGGTAACAGACATTACAGGTATCATACTTACAAAGCTTGACGGTACCGCTAAAGGTGGTGTGGTTATAGCTATACAGTCAGAATTAAAGATTCCTGTTAAATATATAGGTGTCGGCGAAGGAATTGATGATTTACAGAAATTCAATGCA
>JAILOA010000422.1 GCA_024691065.1 Lachnospiraceae bacterium
TTTATGAATTGTTATATTTTTTATTTTAGACTGTTACATGAAGAAATAATTTTGAGGTGAATATAAATATATTGATATTTCATTTTGCAGAATGTTTGCAAAATGATACAAGACAGAATTGACATTTAAGGAGAACCGGATATAATGTAATTATGGTTTTGTGATTTTTATGCAGAATGGAGATGAGAATATGCTTCTTGAATTTAAAACAAAGAATTATAAGTCTTTTTCAAATGAAGCCGATTTGATTATGACGGCGGCTCCAAAACAGAAGGGACTTGACTATAGTTTGTGCAGAGAAAAAATAAAGGGTAAGGAGTTACGAGGACTTAGTACTTCTGTATTGTATGGGCCAAATGCATCCGGAAAGACTAATATTATCGGGGCAATGGATGTTTTGAGAGCAATAGTGCTTAGAGGACATATCAGGAATACAGAGGAACAGATGGTACCAAATCCGGCATCTGTAAATCTGGAACTGATTCCAAATAGTCACGATATTGAAGGTAAGCCTGTTGAATTTTTGATTGAATTTACAGAATGCGGCTACAGGATAAGGTATGAGATTATCATTTATGTAGGTGCGTTCATAGAAACAGAGGCAAAGAGAAAAGTTATCCGAGAGGTGCTTACAGTAAATGAAGATATGGTATTTGAAAGAGACGATAATCTAAAAGTCGGAAGTCTTAAGTCTATCAATGATTATGTGCAGAATTATTCCGATGACAATCTGCTGGAGATTGCGGAGCGTGGATTGAATCCCGAGGAATTATTCTTAACAAACGGATTTAGGTTGATTTACTCCGGTCTATTTGTAAAGCTAATTACAGATTGGTTTGCAAACAAGTTTATGGTTATATGTAAGGCTGATTCTATGCAGTTAATTAAGCGTTTCGCGGATCCGCAAAAATCAACGGTTTATATTGAGAAGACAACAAATGATGCTGCTAAGATATTTGGTATCAATTCCAATGCGGTTGGATATGTGGTATCGGATGATGAATCTGAAACCAGACTTTGCTCTATTTTCAATGATTTGAAGAACAAAAAGAGTATGGCAATGGCGGCTGATATATTTGAATCTTACGGAACAATTCGTTTTATTACAATATTTCCTTTGGTAATAAAGGCGCTGCTCACGGGAGCGGTTTTGATTGTGGATGAGTTTGATGCATCCATACATCCGATGGCACTTAATAGTATTATAAATGTATTTCATAATGATGATATAAATGTAAATCATGCGCAGTTGATTTTTAACACTCATAATCCGATTTTCTTGAACTCTAATATCTTCCGGAGGGATGAAATAAAATTTGTGGAGCGTGAGGAAGATACCAATAACAGTATTATATATGCACTTTCAGATTTTGGAACTACTGGGGATAAGGGCGTAAGACAACATGAGGATTATATGAAAAATTATTTTGTAGGACGTTACGGTGCTATAAAGGATATCGACTTTACACCTATTTTTGAAGAGCTTCTCGCAAGGGAGGTGGATGAATGATTAAACGTAAAAGTACACTGAAATATTATTTTAGTGTGGAAGGAGAGACAGAACAATGGTATCTGGAATGGCTACAGGACCAGATTAATAACAATCCCGAGTCTACCAGTAAGGTATCATTTAATAAACAGATTCAGAAGGATCCTATGAAACGAGCAAAGTCTTTGGCTATAACAAATAAGGTTGAGATATGGCATTTGTCTGACTATGAAAGTTCCGATGATATTCATGTAAAGCAGTTTAAGGAAACTATAGATCGAATGGCAGAGACAAAGAGTTTGAGAAAACAGATTAGTTATAAATTTGGATACAGTAACTTTACATTTGATTTATGGATAATTCTTCATAAGATGGATTGTCGTGGAACATTCTCACATAGAAAGCAGTACATCACGTCAATAAATAAAGCATATGATGAAAGATTTGAAAATATGGATGAATTTAAACATGAGGCAAATTTTAAAAGGTGTTTGAAGAAGCTTAAACTTGAGGATGTAATTGATGCTGTTAATAGAGCGAAAACCATAATGGAGATTAATAAAAAGAATGGTTATACTCTATATCAGTATAGAGGATATTCTTATTACAAGGAGAACCCATCACTGATGATATGGGAGATTATA
>JAILOA010000429.1 GCA_024691065.1 Lachnospiraceae bacterium
ACCCATATTTTTTTGACTTTTGGACACTTTTCAAGAACAGCCTTAATTACGCTTTTTTTCTTGAGACTAATAAATACGCCCTCTGAATCGGAGCGGTTGATAAGCTCAATAAGATCCTCATTAGGAAGCCCGAAATCCAGAGGAACGGATACATTTGAACCTGTGATTACACCGATAAAACTCTCAATCCAATAAACCGAGCTCTCACCGATGAAAGCAAGATGCTTATTTGAGAAGCCTTCCCTTTTAAGACCTTTTCTGATTAATGTTATATTTTCTCCGAGCTCTTTATAGCTTCTCTCCATAACATTCTTTTTTTCAAGCCACTTTACGGCTTTAATGTCAGCAAATTCCGAAACACTATGATCTATTAATTCACGAATTAGCATAATTATCTCCCGTTTCTGTTTATTTATATAAGTTTTCAATGTTTTCAAAGCTTTATCATATTTAACTTCAAGCTTTTAATTGCTTTTTCTGATTTGACTTTAAACATTTAAATGCTTTATTTTATTAAGTTTCAAGTTTTTTCTTACTAATTTGAATTTAATCTTTTAAATGCTTTATCACATTAAAATTATATATTATGAAAGTTTCTCAAGTAACTCAAGAGCTTCGCCGACTGTATAAACTTCAGCTGCATTTTCCTCTTCAAGTTCTACATCGAAAGTATCCTCTAACTCTCCTAAGAATGACATAAAATCAAGAGATGTAAAACCAAGATCCTCACGGAATTTCATCTCATTTGTTATATCCTCTGCCTTAACACTTGAATACTGAGCTATAATTGTTTTAAATTGCATTTCATTTGACATTTTTCTACCTCTTTCTTTTGCTAATTTTTAATTAGTTGTTGGTTATTATTTAATTATAATTGTGATAACTTTTTAATGTTCATTGCCGGATTAATGTTACATTTCCATCCTATTCCCGAATGCTGAAACCTGTTATTAACATCCTATTCCTGCCCTCGGGATAAGCGTTACATTTCCATCCTATTCCCGACTTCCGGGATTAATGTTACATTTCCATCCTATTCCCGACTTCCGGAAGCCTGTTACCGGCCCCGCTTCCGGAAGTTTACTTAAACACATTTTCTATATGAACAAATATTGTTATTTTATACCTCTTCCATAATCTCTCCGAGACTCATGTCCGGCTCGGCGATTCCCTTGAAAAGAATTCTCATCATGTAATAATAAAGAAGTTCCATATCGTGTTCCTCAAGATGAGCCGTCTGATAATGATATGAGAAATTCATTCCACCATCAGGGGTATGGGAAACAGTGAGATACATTTTCTTGGTGGCCGCTCCATTTGCAAACCACTTTGAATGCACATTGATTCCCTCCAAATGAGGGTTGCTGATTTTGACCGGGAGTGGCTGATATGTAAGATAACAGCTCTCATAAGATGTATGCTCAGGCGTCTTGTAACGCTTTCTCATCTCCTCCACAATCAACGCAGGGTCGTAATTGCTATGCATATAAATTCTATTCTGAACATTCTGAATTTCGTAAGCAGCATCCATGAAATCGGTCTCCGGTGAAATCACCGTCCTGCAAGGGAACATTATCGTTCTGCTGCCGCCCGAAGTCCACTCATCGCGGGTTGAGCGCCTTGAAATGAAATTCTGAATTGTTATATCCTCCTGACCGTTATTCACTTTGGAAAGATAGGTTCTCATTCCCAGGAGAAGTAAATTTGTCATTGATAAATTGTGATTCATACAAAAATCAATCAAATTCTTAGTCGGTCCCGGCTCCAAATAATAATCCTTTACGCGTACATTTAAGTCCTTCATCTCAATATCTGCGGCGCGAAGCTTCTTGTTCTTATGCTTCTTTCGTGCTTCCTCCAAAACGCCCGGACCGGAAATATCGGAATAAAGCGGCTCGCCGAGCTCATCAAAATGTTCCGACCAGAATCTCTGATCCTTAAGGAAACGCTTCTCATTTGAAGCTCTCTTTAAATCCTTAAGAAGCACGCTCTCGAAATCCGCAAGCGGCTCAGGGAATTCAGAACCGAATTTGTAATGCGTATAAAGCCTTATAATATCCTCAACCATTATCACAAGTCCGCAGGAATCGATAAGACGATGGTCCATATGAATAAAGAAACCATTGAATCCCTCCGGAAGATGCATAAGAGTAATATCACAAAGCGGTATATTATCCTTATCAAATGTTTCATAAGCCATTCTCTGCATCAAATCATCTGCTGCCTTAAGGCTTCCCATATGAGAAAGGTCTCTCACAGGAATCTCCCTTGTATCCTTCTTTATAATGTATTGCTTGGAATCTCCGTTTGCATCCGGCTTGGTAACTCGTATTCTCATACATCCGTAACGCTCATATTCAAGCTTGATACATTTTGCAAGGACATCAAAATCAAGTGGCGCCTGAAGTGAAACTATAACGCTTACACCTGAAACCTGCTGTGTCTTGTAATCCATTATCCATTTGTGATGCATTTTTTGAGCTGCTGTCAGTGGGTAATATTCTCTCATATCGGACTCCTTTGAATTTGAAATGAATGATTTAGGGTGGTACTTATAAAAACTTGATTGCTTGCACTACATTTAATTTGTTTTCGAAAACGTGTTATTTTATATCACATCAAAACCCCCTTGTCTAGGGCACTTTGGAGTTAACAAACACATTTAAAAAATTGTCCGAGACTTATCGAACACATTTTTGAAATGTGTTTTTTATTTATAAAATAAGTTGCGTATTATTGACAATATCGTTATAATTGTTTCGGAATTTTAAATATATGAATATAGAATTATCACCGGTTACAACCATCACCGGTTAGAAGTATCACCGGTTGGAACCATCACCGGTTAGAACCATCACCGGTTAGAATTATCACCGGTTGGAACCATCACCAGAGAGAACCACCGGATAGAATCAGAAAAAATATAAAGGATGCTACAAATGGATAAAAAGACAACAAATATAATAATCACCGTGTTAGGTGCAATTGGAGTATATATGCTTTCCTGCCTTTCATTTTTTGAATTTTTAGTAAGAGCAGGCGGCGAAAAGGGATCTAACAAACCCTACAAGAAAAAATGGTTCAAACTTAAGCACATTCAGGCAAACCATCCAAGAAACGGTTATGAAGATGAATACGAAACAGGAAAAGCCTGGTGCAACAGCCAGGAAATGAGAGGCTGTTATATAAAGAGCAAGGATGGACTCCTACTACACGCAAACTATCTTCCTGCCGAAAACCCGGAGAGAACCATCATTTTATGCCACGGCTACAGAGGAACCTCCTTTGGAGACTTTGCATACATTTCAAGATTTTTATATGAAAATAATTGTAATCTCCTGTTCATCGATCAACGATGCATGGGAAAGAGCAACGGAAAATACATTACCTTCGGTGCCAAAGAAAAACATGACATCGTCCGGTGGGCGTGGTACGTTTCAGAAAAGAATATAAATAGTTTGCCTATTTATATTTATGGAATTTCCATGGGTGGATCCGCTACATTAATGGCCACTGAATATGTGCTTCCAAGGGAAGTTAAAGGTATCATCGCGGATTGTGCATTTCACGATATGCGAAATCAGCTTAAAACTATGGCAAATGATTGGTTCCACTTAAAGAGAATTAACATTTTGTTATTCAGGGTAAATATTTATTGTAAAATGTTTGCTAATTTTCAGATGAAGGAAGCGGATGTCACAAATGCTCTAAAGACCAACACTCTTCCGATTCTCTTCTTCCACGGAAAAGAGGATACCTATGTTTCGTATAACAATTCTCTTCAAAACTATGCCCTTTGCAAAGCACCTAAAGAGATAGTAATAGTCGAGAATGCGAGACATCTTTGCAGCGCATACGTAGAGCCGGAGTTATACAA
>JAILOA010000092.1 GCA_024691065.1 Lachnospiraceae bacterium
GGTAAGTATATTCTCTCTCTGCATTTATCAATGCAACGCTGTTAAGTCGCTCTTCGCTGTAGGAGTTTAGCTCTTTTATCATCTCCCACGCCTTCTGTTCGATTATTTCTCCGCTCTCAATTCGTTCATTAATCTTATCCAATCTTTCCTGCTCAATCTTTTTCATATCCTTCTCCTTTACTGACATTGCTGCCTGTTCCTCCATCCATTCAAACATTTCATCTATTGCCTCCACGCTTTTTTCATCAAATGGATTCATAGTCGGAAATGTATGCCTAAGTTCCATGCCTCCATAATATAAAAGCCTCGACTTTTTACCGGCCTTCTTTAAAGCCTTATGAAAACTTATACTGTAATCATTTAAGAAGTCCCCCTGGCTGGTAACCAGTGCCACAGGAGGTAAATTGTTTATTATCTCCGGATGCTCGGGATCCATATATTGCCTGAAATCCTCATCCATAGCCTTCTCGCCATAGAACTGATCTCTAAGCACCCATCCAATCGGATCTTTCCGATTAGTATAAAACATTCCTGAAAATAATCCCAATGCCTTGAATTTCATTCGTGTAGGCTTATATCCTATGGCATCCTGCAGTTTCTTAGACCCGCGCATCGCAGCCACGTAGGTTGCGAGGTATGCGCCCGCACTGTCCGCAGTCAGATACATTCTGGTGAAATTAACATTATAATCAACGAGCTTCCTTCCGATTAGGTCCATTCCGGCGCAGACATCATCGAGCTGCTCGCAGGTATTTGCTCGCGGCGCAAGGCGGTACTCAATCGAAAACACAAGATATCCCCTGCCGGCAAGTGCCTTTGCATAATATCTCGACATCCTTCTGTCGCCCATTACCAATCCGCCGCCATGAATGGTTACAACAACCGGTAACTCTTCCATTACGGGAACAACCGGTTGAAATATATCCATCGCAAGCGGGACCTCACTTCTGTTCATATAAGGAATGTTGATTAATTCTACTACCTCATACTTGGCAGATGCATTTTCATCATCAACTTTAGGCATTTTGTCCTCGTCCATTTGGGCGCCCTGAGCCCTTTCAAGTAAGGCCCTGACCACTTCTTTCCTTATGGTCTCCCGAATTCCTTCTCTCTTTTTTTTCACTTGAAATATCCTCCTCTATACATTTTTCATCAGGTATTAGGCATTCTGTCAATATAATGTATAATATCTGAGTTTTATAATGTTAATCGCCGGGTTAAGCCCCAAACGATGAATGTTTCGACCTCCTACACCTTAATAACCAAATTATTTAGCCCCATCGCCGGTATATACTGCACATCCTTCGATAGCTTTACAATCATTCGAATTCCGATTCCGGCAACCGGATCATCCGGTGCATTTTTCTTAAACCACTCCAACGGATCGAAAGGCTTTCCATTATCCCTGATTCGTATCATCTGCTCATTATCACGGCAAATCAACCTTATATCAACATTTCCCTTTTGATTATCCTCAAATCCATACTGCACGGTATTTCCGGCCATTTCCTCTATAAACAGCGAAATCTGCAGGGCTTTCTTCTTTTCAACACCATTCTGTTTACAAAAGTCCATTACATTATTTGAAGCTTCCATAACTCCGTCCATCGAATTAACCGAACTCTCAAAAAGCTCATTCGGCTTCGGCCCGAAATCATCACGAAGCAAAATCAAATCCTTTGGCTTAACAGAAAACCTCTTGTTTACGACAGCCGGAATAATCAAACAGGTAACCGCTATCAAAACACCCGAAAGCAGTATGCCAATCTCAACGCCGTGAAGCCCGAAAATCAATCCGAGAACCACAACACATATAATTTGAAAAACACCTTCCCTTAGTAGAATTATTGTATAAATCAGATTAAGTCGTCTGGTTCCCTGATATGCGCCGCTCAGTGAATAACTAATGGAATTGAATAACATTTGCACGGCCATAAACCGGATAAATCTTGCCGCCTGACTGAGCTCTTCGACTGCATTTTTATCAAGGAAAAATCCCGCTATTCCTCCGGCAAATATAAACATAACGGCCGAAATAACAAATATAGTTGGAATTACAATGTGAAGCGAGGTCTGAATTGCCTGATAGAGTCCCTTCCTGTCCTCTTCACCGTACAGGAGACTGCAGATTGTGGATGTGGTAACGAACATAGACAATGCAACTGCTATTATCACGGCAAATGCGGAGTTACAAGCGCTCAGTGCCGCAACCGCGCTTCCTGTCGCAACTGAAAGCAAAACAAAGTTAAAGATTATTCCCCGGACCGCCTGGCTTCCCATGCTTATAACGTTGGCTATACCGCAAAGAATTACTTCCTTCAAATCCGAGATATGCATATTTTTCGGATTGTAACGAAGAATTCTTTCCTTTCTCAGGAAATGTGTCAATACAACCGATAATCCTACAACCTGGCTTAATGCAGTCGCTATTGCCATTCCCCACATACCACCATGGAAGATCGTTACATTTGCCAAATCAAATACTATATCTGCAATTAATGTAGCGAACATCGCAGCGATAGAACGCATCTTATCGTTATCAAGCATCATAAGCCCCGAAAGCGGCATAGACAGGCACATTGGCAGGATTCCAAATGAGAAGCCCCTGAGATAATTTGTCGTCATATTTATAATATGCTGATTTCCTACCTTTCCGCCCAGCAGGTTTGAAATGAACGGTGCAGTGATGAAAAGCCCGATTGCAACGCAAGTTCCCATAATAACAAGGGTTGTGATTACTACACTGAATACCTCAACAACCCTTTCCGGCTTTGCCATACCAACATACCTTGTACAAACAATTCCGAGCCCCGGTCCGAACAGAACTCCGAAAATATTTATAAGCATAGTGATAGGCGTCAATATACCAACAGCCGTTACCGCCTGCGCCCCGAGAAATTGTCCCGTAACAATCGAATCAACCATCACACATACGATACCGGACACCATACTTATTGCATTTACGATAAGCATATTAATAAATGTCTTTTTTATAAGGTTACTAGTCTCCATACGCCGTCCCCCTATGGTGCAAATATATATTTAAAAAATGTAAAGCACGTTTAAATCTTGTTAAACCGCACGTCAAAATCGAGTTTAAATCTTGTTGGAAAGCCCGTGAAAATCACGTTCAAATCTAGTTGGGATGCCATCAAAATCGTGCTGAAATCTTGTTGGAACGCCCGTCAAAATTGCACTGAAATCTTGTTGGAACGCCCGTCAAAATCAAGCTGAAATCTTGTTGGAACGCCCGTCAAAATCAAGCTGAAATCATGTTGGAATGCCCGTCAAAATCACGTTCAAATCTAGTTGGGATGCCATCAAAATCGTGCTGAAAAGTGCATTGTTTCTACGAAATATGATATGTATATTATAATACCTAGAAATAAGCTAGTCAATAACGGCTTGAAATCCCCTATAAAGTCGGTTATACTTATATTTGACTAAATTACAATTCAATTGAAACCGGCCCACTAGCTAATATAAAGGCTATACATCTTGCTAAACCAATTACTTTAAGGCCATGCACTCTGCACGACCTATTACTTTAAGGCTATGCACTCTGCACGACCTATTA
>JAILOA010000448.1 GCA_024691065.1 Lachnospiraceae bacterium
GCGCCGTCGACATCGGCATCCGTAAGAATAATGATTTTATCATAACGAAGCTTGCTAAGGTCGAATTCATCGCCGATACCGCAACCAAATGAAGCGATCATCGAGCAGATTTCATTGTTTGCGAGAATCTTCTCCAGAGGAGCTTTCTCGACATTTAGAATCTTACCTCTAAGCGGCAGCACCGCCTGGGTTCTACGATTACGCGCCGTCTTGACGGTACCTCCCGCGGAATCACCCTCGACTATGTAAACCTCGCACTCCTCGGATTTCTTTGAAGTGCAAGCCGCAAGCTTACTTCTCGTATCTATCGTATTTAATGACTTAAGCACTGCATTTCGCGCCTTATCCGAAGCCTTTCTGGCATTCGATGAACGCTGAATATTCTCCAATATACTGCGCAGAATTTCTACGTGTTTATCAAAATACTTCTGCACTCCGTAGGAGAACACATCCTCGACAGCTGTCTTAGCGTCCGTGTTTCCGAGCTTTGACTTAACCTGCCCCTCGAACTGCGGGTCCGGATGCTTGATGGAAATAATCGCGGTAAGCCCGTTTCTTACGTCCTTTCCGTCGAAATTCTCATCCTTGTCCTTCAGAAAATTAAGCTCCCTCGCGTACTGGTTCATAACCCTCGTGAGTGCCGTCTTGAAGCCCGTCACAAGCGTACCGCCGTCGACTACATTGATACAATTACAATAGGAATTTATCTGCTCCGTATAATCCTTTATATACTGAAATGCCACCTCGACCTCGATATCGCCGCTCGAACCTTCGATGTAAACCGGGTCCGCCTGAAGCTTCTGCACATCGCGGTTGATGTACGTAATGTAGCTCTTGATACCGAACTCTTCCATATAGGTGTGCTTTTCGTCGTGAACCTCATCTATAAAATTGATCTCGAGACCCTTGTTCAGATAAGCGGTTTCGCGCAGCTTCTTGCGAATCACCTCCGCCTTGAAGTGCGTTGTCTCGAAGATAGCAGGATCAGGATAAAATGTAACGCTCGTTCCTGTATTCTTCTTCGCGCATTTATCGATAGAAGGGAGCTTGCCGTTCACAAGCTCGGTTACAGGATGTCCGCCCTTTTCGAACACATCCTCATAAACAAAACCGTCCCTCTTGATTTTGACAATCATCTTGGTGGAAAGCGCATTTACAACCGATGAACCTACACCATGAAGACCACCTGACACCTTATATACGGAATTATCGAACTTTCCGCCGGCATGGAGCACTGTGTAAACCACACGCTCGGTCGGAATCTTCTTCTGCGGATGGATATCCACCGGCACACCACGGCCATTATCGGAAACCGTGATTCCTCCGTCTTTCCTTAGCGTCAATGATATTTTCGAGCAAAAGCCCGCCAAATGCTCATCAATCGCATTGTCAAGTATTTCCCAAATAAGGTGATGCAAGCCCCTCGAGCCCGTGGAACCGATGTACATTCCCGGACGCTTTCTGACCGGATCAAGCCCCTCCAAAACAATTATCTGCTCACCACTATAATTATCCTTCGCCATAATTACCTCTTTACCTAATTCTTAACAAGTGAATTTTCTATGATAAATTGCAACAATGTAGAAGCAACTATTAAACCGCCACTAAAGGTATACACAATTCTATCTTTAGAAACCGGAATGCACCGTAAATCCGCTACACCCCCACAATCCACTTAAACTCTAACCGTAACATTTTAAAACATATAAAACATTTTTTCAAGGATTTTTAAAAAAGTCTGATCTGATTCTCCACATTAAAACGTACTGTAACCATCTCAGAAGGTTCAGCACCCTTGTAATGCTCACTGACAATATAGGATCTGTTATTTTTTAAGCCCGCTTCAACTAATTTCAGTATATAAATATTATCAAACCTGGAATAAATCTCGGTTCCTCCAAGTCCTGACAAACAAATAAGCTGAATATTGTTCTTTTTTGACATCTCAACCATTGGAATAAGTAAATGCTCCGAATATGTTGCACCAAAAGGATTATCCATTATCAAAACCATTTTCTCATTTGTATCGGCAAATATATCGCTTTCATCCATTCTCATATAATGTAACAAACTTGAAATCACGGAAAAACATGTCACAAATCCTTCTCCGCCTGAAAGTTTTGAAGCCTCAGCCCATGTAATATTATACTCCTTATTTTCTTCTATTTTTAAGGTTTTAATTTCTACATTGCTTAACCCTACTACTGAATCAAACAATTCAAAACTGGTGAGTTTTGTTCCGATATATTCATCAGGATTAGAATTATTCTTATATATTTTAATCACTTCATCCGTCAAATTCTCAAGATAGATTTTCATTTTATGAGAGTAATTCTCAATATTACTACTCCATTCCGGTAAACTTATCGTAAGCATTTTTTTACTGATATTATGAATTTTTATGTTGGAATTATCATCTATTTTAAGCAATTCCTCATTCAGTATTTTAACGAATTCCAACAATTCTTCGATTATATTTTTCTTTTCCTTATCGATAATTGAAAGATCCACATCCATCTTTTTAACAAGCTCATCATAAACATTAAGAGTTGTATTTATCTGTGTTATAAGACTTCCGGGATTATTATATAATCCTAAAAAAACTTGTAATGGTCTATTGAAAAATGTATCGCTAAAATCACTCATTATAAAAATATCTCTCAGAAGGCTGTTAATTTTATTTTCTTGATTTACAATCTTTTGGTTGATTTCTTTCAAATCACGTTTTAGACTCCCTACAAAAAAATCAAGCTTTTCTTTGCTCATTTTTTCAATATTTAAATCAGTAGTATAGTCTGAAGAAAACTGCAGATTTTCGTCAATCCCGAATTCTCCAATTATGATATTCTGACCAACACTCTCATTTTCCGGTTTTTGGGAATTATCACTTCCTTCAACCACCATAGAACCCGATATATTTATTCTTTTCTCCGCCCCGGAGGAGTCCGGCACATTTGCTTTATTCATCAACTCCGGTGAAACCATTGGGTCAACATATGATGCATCTATTATTTCAAAATCCTGATAACTATAATCATCAAACTCCGCCAACGCAGATTTTATGGATTCCAGCTCTGAAATCCTATTTTTTATGTTTTCCAGTTCCTTTTCAGCTTGCCCTTTATTATGGTTTAAAACATTTATTTCCTCTTTAAAATCCCTATAATTTATTTCTTCTCTGGATAAGGGATTCCCAACAAAACATTCTTCATTGATTTTTGCATTTAAATTCTTTATTTCAGATTCATGAACTAAGATATAGCTTCTCTTTTCATTTACATTATGACCAAGAATCTTATTCTTACTTTGAAGATTTTTCTTATCCTTATCCAAAAAAACTTCATCATTGGTATCATAAATTATCATCGGAATATTCCTGTCAAACTCAGTTTCCGAAACAGAATACATATTAATAAATGTAGTTCTCTTGTCCTTATAAATTTTCTCTTCAGAATGTAAATCCTTTTTTAATTCTTTAATACGTTCCTGTAATGCTTTTATGTTTCCGTCTATTTCCTTTGCCAAAGCTTCATACTCAGCTTCCAAGCCTAAATAATTGTTAAACTCTTCATCAGCGATTTCAGTAATCTCTGATTCTTTTTCATATTCCTTAAATATTAAAATTTTATTATCAATTTCATCTTTCCTTTTGATTTTTGTATTGAAATCAATTTCGTTTCGGTTGATTGACTCTATAATGCTATCATTTTTTTCCTCCAAAAGCTCAACCTTACCTTCAGCTTCAAAAATAAGGTTTTTATACTTATCGTATTTAATCATATTTTCAATATATTTTTCATATACTTCTCTGAATTTTTCTATTGAATTATAGTTTTTTTCAAAAAAATTCTTATCTTTATTTAATTGTTCCAGCGTTTTTTCAAGCGATTTTTTTTCTTCTTCCAACCTTTTTTTCAGAACTTCAAATTTCTTTAAATCGCTCCTTAACTGCTCCCCTTTATGGTTGAGATTATCCAATTTTCTCTTACAACCATCCATCAATTCCTTGTTAACTTTTTGATTATTTATTTCACTACGTTTTTCCTGAAATAGATTAATCTCCTTTTCCCTATTGCTTATTTTTTCCGAAAGATTATCAATCTCTTCTTTTTTCTTTCTGATATATTCTAAAACAGACTCCTCGTCCAGATACATTTTATCAAAATTAATAAAGAATTTTAATTTTTCGATTTCAAATATATTATTCTTTAAATTAAATTCACCTTTTTCAACATCTCCTCTCAATATAATGGGTATAGGCAAATTGGTTACTACATTTTTATCTAATCCCAAAACCCTTGAATATTCAGTGTCCGTTAGAATTAATGAATAAGGAATAAATGGATTTTTTTCTATGATTGCAAGATTTTCCGAAAACGATTTATTGTTTTTTCTAAGCCATGCCAGACCAAAATTCAAAGGAATATTCAGCCTGTCTAATTCATCCTTTAAATCCATCGAAATATCGTAAAGCCGTCCCTCACTTATTAAGGAGATTTCTGATTCTAAGTTTTTCTTTTCTTGATTCAATTTATTGAGACTAATATTTATCTCCCTTATTTTGTCATCAAATTCTTTAATTATCTTTTCCTTATCAAATAATATTTCTTTGGCTTTTATATCATTTTGATTATCAAAATTATAACCAATATATTTTATATTAATTTTTCTTTTTTCTAATTCTATATTATAACCTTCAAATTCTTTTTTCTTATCCCTGTAAATGGATTCATTTTCCTGTAATAGTTTCCCTGTATTCTTCACATCACTATTATTTTTGATAATGTTTTGTTCGTTAAACGATTTCTTTTCCTTTGCTTCCCTTAATTTTTCAATTGTATTGTCCAGACTATTTTTTATATTCTGCTCTTCAATTATTAAGGCTCCTTCTTCGTATTTTCTCAAAAGATTTCTGCTGAGTGACCTGTTAAATTTCTTATTATAATTATCCTCTTCAACATCGAAATTTTCTATTTGTGAATCTATACGTCCTTTTTTCTCCACATAAATAATTATATCATCTCTGGTGTTTTTCAATTCATTTGCTACATTTTCCCTATCTTTATTAAGTTCAACCTTTTGCTGTCTTAAAATATATATTTCATCTTCAATATTAGAATAAAGACTTTCATAACATAAATATAATTTTGCTCCCAGCTCCTTTCTTCTTTTCTCTTTTTCTCCGGCCATACTCAGATTCAATGTCCTTAAATTTGCCGTAACATCATTATATTTCCTTTTACAATTAATGTAGCGATCGTATTGTTGTCTGCATAAAAAACTATCTATTCTTTTCTCAATATCTGAAATTTTATTTTCGTTTTTATTAATTTCCTTTTCAAATTTATCGATTTCAATTTTGTTTTTTTCAATTTGATCAACCAAATTATATATTTCATAAGAATACATCTCATGCTTTGTATGAATTATACCGTTTTCATATGTACCGATTTTCTCACTAATCTCTCCAAATTCCTCATTTTTATTACTTATGCATTCATTAATCTTATCCCTAAAATTAACAATACTGTTTTCCTGTTTTATTTTTTTATTATGACAAATATTCAAATTAATGGCAGCATTATAAACAGAAATTCTGCCATTTACAAAATCATCATAAAATATAAATTCCTTAAATTTTTTAATTAATTGTCTCTTAATTATATTACCTTCATTTTGATAATATTGATAAATATATTTTCCTACAATGTCGCCAAATTTTTTAATCTTATCATTTCCTTTATTTATCTTTTGTTCTACGGAACGCAGAAACCATTTCTCTGTCAGGCTTCTTTCATCCTTACTGTCAGAAAACAATTTTGCCAGTCCGCCCTCATTTAAATTTATTTTATAAATTACGCTCTCCCACTCTTTTCTATCAACCCTGTATTCCCTTAGCTTTTTAAAATATTGAGTAATCTGGTTTTCCGAACCCATATCATAGTAAAAGAATATCGATTCCCTATTTCTTTTAAAACTTTCAAAAAGACTTTTAGTATTTTGAAATCCAATCAGCTTCATTTCCCTATCATCTTTTTCCAATATAGGAAGATTCTTTAAATCCCATAGGCATTCCTGATCATACTCACTTACGAAGGATATGATTTCTAATGATTTTTTATTGCCCTCATCAACATTTTGACTTTTCCTGACCATAAAACCATTCATCATATAAGTATTTCCACCATCTAATTTCCATTCAACCATAATATAACTTGGTTTATTGGTAGTAAAAAAACTTTCATATTCTCTATCATTTACTTTTCTGTATTTTTCCCCAACAAAAACAGAGGTAAGCAGTTGAACCATTACCGATTTACCTCCACCGTTCCTAAGTGAAATAAATGTATTGATATTATTATAATACATAATTTCATCATTTATACGCATAGTATTATTGTTGTAGTTAATATTTACCAATCTTACTGCATTTATACTTGGCATACGCTAACCCTCTCTTTATAACATTAAAACATTTTAGTTATTCTTCTCCCGGCACTCTAATCACTCTTATGAATCCTCTTTTAGTTATTCTTCTCCAGGCACCCTAAACCCTCTTATGATTCATATTATTTTGTCAATCTTCTCCCAGCACTCTCAATACTCTGCTATAGTTGTTATCATTTAGCAGATTCCAATCCATAAATATATCCAATTTCTTAGTGGTATGTACTGTTTCATCCTGCACGATGTAATCTATCAACCCTTGTTTTTCAAGGAACAGAAGTATATTATGAATAAAACCCTCTTTGGTTGTCTTTGTCTTCTTACCATTTTCATCGGACTTTAATGTCTCAAAAGCTATTATCATATCAGAAAAAGCAACACCTTCCCTTTCCTGATTTTCTTCATCAAAAACATCCGCTCCCTCCCTAAGCCTATCCGATATACTATTAATAAGATCACCTACCCGGATAAAATCCCGGGTTTTACTACTCGACCCACTTCCATCATAAAATTCTATCAAAAGTGTTAAAATTGCAAACTGAGCAAGATAATAATCCTTATCTGTAGCATTGGATTTACACAACTTTTCCTTTAATTGATTTTTTGAAAATCCTAAAAATGTATTATCCTCATTCGGAATCAGATAAATAGCATCACCATACTTTTCTATCTTACAATCACAAATTTCACCTTGACTCTTAGTAAGCTCCTGTACCTCTTTTTTCTCGCAATATTGCCTAAACAAGGTAGCTTCCCGCTCCTCTTTTAATTCATGATTCTTTATTAAATAATAAAATATTTCCTGACTGATTTTTACATCTTCTGTTTCATATACCATTTTTACCTCCAAACATATGGGATACCGGTGAATTGTTGCTGAGCCCATTTACGCCCTACCTTTGTTTCCCGATCTTCCGGTACGAATTTTTACAACTTTTGTCCAACCTTTATTTCCTAATCTTCCGGTACGAATTTTTACAACCTTTGTATCTGTTTAAATTTCTCACTGAACTAATGTAAGAATTACATTTGAACAATGAATCTCCTTACTAATCCCATAGTCATCAGTTACATTTTCAAATATAACTACATCATCACTATTTTTCTTTACGATTATCTCTCTAATATTTTCCAGTTTTTCATTTTCTTCAATGATTTCCAATAAAACTCTTCCTATCTCAAAATCGTCACCTTCA
>JAILOA010000100.1 GCA_024691065.1 Lachnospiraceae bacterium
TGTAAGTACGGTAACATCTGCTGTGGATTTATCGACTCCCATCTTAGCAGTGGAATCTGAAAATTCCGCAAAATCACCATAATCTGTATAAGTTGCCTGAGCATCCGCCAATGCTTGATATACAGCTAATGTGGTTTCATCCATCATACTTGAATATTGTTGAATTGTATCGGCAAAGTTATATTGGAAATAATACTCTGCAAAACCTTCAGCTGTCGCTTTAATTGTATCCTCCGTAACCTCGACCGGTTCTTCGGCAGGAGTTTCCTCGGTAGTCTCTGCCGGCTCCTCCTCATCCTCGGACACAATGGTTTCCTCTGTCTGTTTCTTGTCCTTGTCCTTATCTTTATCCTTATCGGCATAAACAGGTACTGAAACAACAAAGGATAAGCAAATCATCAGGCAAAAAAATAACGATATTTTTCTTTTCATATCTGCCTCATTCCTTTATTTTCTATAATTATTCGTTATCAGCTTTAGTACTAAGCATTTCAAATGCAAATAATAAATGCTTTCTGACACTTGCAGGCTCAATTATTGCATCAATAAAGCCTCTTGAAGCGCTGGCTTTAACGTCTGTCTTCTCGTTAAATTCCTTGGCACGTGTCTTAATCTCATCCTTATCTGCATTAGGATACATAATCTTAGCAGCGATATTTGCATCCATAAGTCCAACCTTAACATTTGGCAATGCAAATTCCATATCAGCTCCGATATGCGTTGAATTCATTGAAAGATAAGCACTTCCGTAAGCATTTCCAACGATTAAATTAACCTTTGGAATACCTGCACTTGCAAATACTGTTGTTAATGTGGTAACAGCTCCGCCTATTGTTGCCTCCTCAGCAACTGTAGCAGCATATCCGATTACATTAGTAAGTGTAAGAACCGGAATATTAAATGAATTACATACCTTTACAAAATTTGCAGCTTTATAGCAGCCTGCTGTTGTAAGGCGTGGCTCAAAGGTTTCAACCTCTGCACCGTTCTCATCCAAAACAGCTGTTCTGTTAGCAACAGCACCGATTGTCATTCCATCAAGTAAAATGAACCCTGTAACCATTTCCTTTGCAGTATCCTTCTGAACCTCAAGGAAGAAATTGTTATCACTCAAATCCTCAAGTGCTACAGCAGGATCCTTAACAAGTGAAGCAAATTCAGGAACTTCTCTGTTGAGATCATCCATCACATCATCCGCTCCTGCTTCCTCGGCATAATTTAAAGGAAGCACATGAACCAAATCACGAAGGGTTGTAAAAAGCTCTTCTTCTCCACTGATAACAAAATCAGCATTTCCGGTCTTTCCGGCAAAATCTCCACCGGCCGTATTAAGTTTTTCCTTATAATTATTATCCAATGTGTTCGGTGAATTTACAAAAAATCTTCCATTTTCCTTTTCCATAAATGTAAAGTCTGAAAGTGAAGCAAGAATTGCAACGCCTCCGCCACAGTTACCCATGACAGCTGTGATTTGAGGAACCAAACCACGTGCCTCAGCCATAACATTGTAAATTTCACCAAATGATGCAAGAGCATCAACCGATTCCTGAACTCTTATTCCTGCACTGTCTAAAAGTCCGACAACCGGAGTACCTGTCTTAATTGCAAGCTTATAAATATTAACTATCTTTCTCGCATGCATTTCACCTATTGAACCATTAAGCTGTGCAGCATCCTGGCTGTAGATGTAAACAGGCTTTTCATTAATGAGTGCATATCCGGTAACTACTCCGTCGTCCGGAACACTCTGTTCATCCATGTTAAAATCGGTATTTCTCTTTGTCACGAGAGCACCAATCTCAACAAAACTGTTTTCGTCAGTAAGAGCCTTAATTCTTTCTCTTGCCGACAAAGCATTTGAATTACTCATATTTACCCTCCTAAAATCTATATAAAAATATTATTGTGCACTTAAGTCAGCAGTCAATTTCCAAATATCTTCATTGTATTGGTTAATTGTCCTGTCAGATGAGAAGAATCCGGCATTAGCAATATTCTTAAGCATCATCTTCTCCCATGCCTCTCTGTCTTCATAAGCTTCAAGCATCTTTTCCTTCTCACTGATATAGCTCTTGACATCCAAAAGTGTCATAAACCAGTCCTTTGTGAGAATTTCCATGTAAAGACGAATAAGCGATTTCTTATTTCCAACTTTGAACAGCTCTTTACTTATTATAAAGTCAACAAGCTTTGCAATCTCGGGATCCGCATCATAGATGCTCTCAGCACTGTAATCAGCCTTTTCATAATGCTTGATTACGGTATCGGAGGATTCACCGAATATGAAAATGTTGTCATCGCCGACAAATTCATGAATTTCAACATTCGCACCATCTTCGGTACCAAGCGTAACAGCACCGTTTAACATGAATTTCATATTACTTGTACCTGAAGCTTCCTTTGAAGCAAGCGAAATCTGCTCGGAAATATCTGCAGCAGGAATCACATTTTCGGCATAAGTAACATTATAATTCTCGAGCATAACAACCTTTAAATAAGGGCTTACTTCAGGATCGTTGTTAATAAGCTCCGAAAGACATATAATTAAATGAATTATATCCTTTGCGATTGTATAAGCCGGTGCAGCCTTAGCTCCGAAAATCATGGTCAACGGGCGCTTAGGCTTATTCCCTGCCTTAATGTCCATATATTTATAGATTGCATAGAGCGCATTCATCTGCTGTCTCTTATACTCATGAAGTCTCTTAACCTGTACATCAAAGATGGAATTTGTATCAATCTTAATGCCCTGCTGTTTCTCAAGATAATCAGCAAAAATCTGCTTATGCTTCTGCTTAATGTCAGCTATGGCATTCAATACTTCCTTATCATTCTCGAACTCAAGTAATTTCTTTAATTCATCGGCATCCTTCTTGAACCCGTCACCAATCTTAGATTCAAGAAGCTCTGTAAGCTCGTGGTTACAATGTAATAACCAACGTCTGAAGGTTATACCGTTTGTTTTATTATTAAACTTCTGTGGATAAATATCTGCAAATACCTTTAATTCCGAATTTTTAAGAATGTCGGTATGAAGAGCCGCAACTCCGTTTACACTATAGCTATAGTGAATATCGATATTAGCCATATGAATGTTATTGTTCTTATCGATTATAGCTAATTTTTCATCATTACCAAAACGCTCCTTAACCTTTACATCAAGCATTCTGATAATCGGCATGATACACGGAACAACCTTCTCCATATACCACATAGGCCATTTTTCAAGAGCCTCGGCTAAGATTGTGTGATTTGTATAAGCGCACATCTTAGATACTATATCAATAGCCTCATCCATCTCGATTCCTTCATTTGTAAG
Organism: Lachnospiraceae bacterium; assembly: GCA_024691065.1. Lineage (GTDB taxonomy): Bacteria > Bacillota > Clostridia > Lachnospirales > Lachnospiraceae > JAEEJA01. The sequence goes on from JAILOA010000100.1 coordinate 3,320, forward strand.
AAGTCTTATAAGCTCAGGAATTACCATAGTCGGATGAGTATCATTTATCTGGATTACAGCATAATCATAAAGATCATGAAGATTTGAACCTTTTTCGCGTGCCTCTGCGATTATTAACTGTGCAGCATTACTTACCATAAAATACTGCTGATAGATTCTAAGCATCCTTCCCTGATCATCACTGTCATCAGGATATAGGAACAAAGTAAGATTCCTCTTAATATTATTCTTATCAAACCATATACTCTCGCCCTCTACGATTGACTCATCCACAGAATCAATATCAAAAAGCTTCAAAGTATTGGTTTTATTGTTATAGCCGGTTACATCAATTTCATACATTACAGACTTAACAGTTGCATTGCCGAAACGAACCTCGTAACTTCTGTCTGTCTTTCTAAGCCAGCTTTTATCGTCAATCCAAGGATTCGGAACTTCTTTTTGGAGATTATTCTCAAATACCTGCTTAAATAATCCTAAATGATAATTAAGTCCTATTCCATCGCCAGGAAGCCCTAAAGTAGCTATTGAATCCAGAAAACAAGCTGCCAGTCTTCCAAGACCGCCATTACCGAGTGACGGCTCGTTCTCAACAGCTTCGATTTCTGCCATTGAAAGTCCGTTTTTCTTTAATTCCGAATCAACTGTTTTATATAAACCAAGATTTATAAGATTATTAGACAAGAGCTTTCCTATAAGAAACTCCGCAGAAATATAATAGAGTTTTTTCTTTCCGCTAATTCTTCCTTTTTCTTCAGCTGCTTTCTTTACTAATTCCAAGAGCCCCTTATATACCTCAACGGGATCTTTTTTCGCAGCTATCTGAATGATTTCGTTTTCGTACATTATTATTTAGCCTCCCAAAAATATTCAAACGTCTTTCCACCATAGACCATTCCATTATAATACAACAAAAATTAAAAGTCTATGTCTTTTTTGTGAAAAAGTAAATGTTTAAGTAAAACTAAAAAATGTGACTTTTTGGCACTTTTTCTTACAATTTTGTAAAAAGGGTTTACTAAATTGATATTTTCGTTTAAAATATTTGTTTAAAGTAGCATTTTATGCCAAACTAATATAAATATTTTCAGAGATACTTAAAACAACTGATTATCATTAACACAGGTTTATGTTTATTTGTTTTGTATGATTCACTTTCATCCAAGGTGATTATCTAAATATAATATCCGGTCGATAATTTGCTTAACCCCTTAAGCCGTTATCCTGTTATAATAACCCGGTCGATAATTTGCTTAACCCCTTAAGCCGTTATCCTGTTATATTGAATGGTTATATTCTTCTTTGTTTAGCTCTCATTTGATACCCTATTAACAAATAAATCAATTCTTCTGTTTATTCTCTAAAATCAGTAATTAAATCATTTCTAAAATATTTTTATTATCCCCATGACAAATGTTTTATTTCAGAAAGGAGATTTATATGTTTAAATCCAAAAAATTTATCACTGCTTTACTTACAGCTGCTATGATTTTCACACAATTACCGGCTACTGATTATGCTAAAGCTGAAGAAACCCCTACCGAAGGTACAACTGCAAGTCAAACTGTTGTATTACCTACCGTCGAAAGAGATAGTGCTGAAACAATTTACGCTACAACCGGACAATCCGTTACTATGAAAGTAAATACCGGATACGAAATTCTTGAAGGTGAAGATACAAAAGATTTTGATATTTCCTATGAATGGTATAAAGGTTCAAACAAATTAGCCGAAACGAAAGATACCCTGACAATATCTGAAGTTGGCGATGATTTTGGTTCCTATACTTGTGAAGTTAAATATTCTTCCAAGAATGAAAATGTTACATTCTTTGACACAGGCTCTACATATACAGTGTCAATAAGTTTTATTTTAAAAAATGATACTAATATAACTCTTAACACCCCAAGGTATAACGTTTATCATGTTGAAGACGGCAAGGATGTCACTCTTTCAGTAGATGCAACGACTCCATCAAAAAGCATAACCTATCAATGGTCATATACTGAACAGGTTAGTTATTATAATGAAACTTATGCTACCTACTATGAAATTGATGATGCCACAAAATCAAATTACACCTATACATTTGATGAAACCGAAACACTTAAGGCTTATAAGTGTGTAATTACGTGTGGAGATAATTCTAAGGTGGTTTATTTTATTCCTGATTATCTTCCTTATTATGTAAAAAGGCTTGGTTACAGTACTAGAACTCTTAGAATAGGCGACGATACCATTTTACAGGTTTTAGCTGATATGGGAACTACCGGATATTCTGCAACCTATGAATGGAAGAAAGAAACAGAAGAGGGTTCTTCAAAAACCATTGAAGGTGCTACAAGTGATACTTATAAATTAAACATAAAATCAGAAGATGATTTTGGTAAATATACTTGTACAGTTACAATAAAAGACTCTAATAATACACCGGTTTGTACCCCTTTATCCTTTGATTATACAATACTTCAGAAGAACACATCTGCTAATACATACTTTGATATTGTTTCAAAAAATCAACTTGGTCAAGATTGCCAAAAATTTGATGAAGGTGAAAATGCTTATCTTTCTATAAATACCGATTATGATATTCTTGAATACAAATGGATTTTTCAAGATGTTACCGGTTCATATTCATCAATCGATTGTACAGAGGATAATTATGTGCTTCAGAATTTAAATATAGATGATAAGGGAAGTTATTATATTTATGCTAAATTCAAGAATGAAGAAGGCGAAATCAAATCAGTTAGTTCATCTGTTTACATAAGTGTAAATGAAATAGATAGTAAAGTTACTTTCACTTATCCAAAAATAGACAGAAAAAATGTTGGTGACAGTATTACATTATACTGTGATGCAGTACATAATAAAAACTATCCTCTTACATATCAATGGTTTTACACTATAAACAAAAAAATTGAAGGAGGCTCTATCAGGTATACCGAAGACATAAAAGGTGCTACTTCCAAATCATTTACCATCGATGAAATAACAGAGGAAGATTTTGATAAAGATTTCTATTGTAGGGTAAGTGATGGCGAAAATGAATATACAACATCCGGTTATTATATTAATAAAGCATCTTCCGATTTTAAATTAAGTGTAAAAGAAAACACATTTGTATATGCTAAATTAAACACCACATGTACTTTTTCTGCCGTTGTTACCGCCACTGAATCTTCTAATATCACTTATAAATTAGTAAAAGATGATTCTTACACTGTCCGTACTTCGACTAATAATGTATTTGCAATAAATATTGATGATGTTTCCGATTATGGTCAATATAAACTTGAAGCAACTAACGGTAATGCCGGAGATGAAATAGATATATTTATCAGACCTGATTATCAGATAACTTTTGATGAAACCGATACTGCTGCCAAGACAGAATACGGCTACATATCCTATGACAATGATGGAAATTATATCATAAAAGAACCTATTATTAATAATTTGTATTTTGATGATGATAGTTATGTTTTTGGTCATTACTCCAAAGGAAAAGCCCCTGTATTAACCGGAGTATTAGGTGAAATGGGTAAAGATTCCAATTTTTACAATGCTAAGAAAGAATCATTTGAAGGAATAATAGGATCTAAGGTAACTCTTGATGCAAGTGCAACAACAGATGATGGTTCAAAGCTTTCTTATCGTTGGTTTAAGATAGCTTATCAACATGATTATTATGAAAATGAGACTACACCTGTATTCACTCCATTAAATGAAACATCTTCAAAACTTACAATTACAATTGATGATAACTGTATATCAGATGGCAGTGCTTATATTTGTGAAGTTATTTCAGATACATCTCATGGTTTTTACTTTGCTGATTTTGCAAAAATCAGTGGCTTAACTAATGCCATAACAACCGACAAGCTTGTTCGTTATACTACAGATGGCCAGGAGATTACAATTAATGCCGAAACTATTTTAGGCGAAGACGCAAAATACATTTGGCACAAAGTAAAATTTAATGATAAGATAGCAGCTATAAAAGATCTTTTAGAAACAATAGATGGTCAAACAACTGCTTCATACACATATACTGCAGACAAAAATTCTATGATTAAGATTTCTGATGCATTTTATGTAGATCCATATTATATCACTGCTTATGATGGCTATAACAATGTGTCTACCGTTGCTATTGTTATATGTGTGGATCCGGAATACATCGATGGAACCGATTCCATAGAATTAGAATTGAAGAAAGAATTACTTAATATTGTTCAGAAATTATCACCTTACTTATCCGAAATATCTACAAATAATGATATAATGAGTATAGTTATAGCTAATTTTGATAAAATATTTGAAATTTTAGATATACTTGGCAATTCACTTTGTAAAACAGTTGTCGTGGAAGGAGAAGAGTCCATTACTCTTAATTTCTCTGATGAATACAAATTAATCCCTGATTGCTTAAAAGGATTTAAGCCTTACATTTCAATCATCGACAGTGAAGGAAATATAACCGATTATGGTCTGGACGGCGAGGATATTGCCGGTAAGTCAATTGACTTAAATGGTGATAAAGCTACTATTTGTTTTGGATTTGGCTCACTTGATGGTGATTTAATTTCATCCTTTACAAGTACTGATTCACCGGATCCTTTACTAATTGCAGGAAAACTTATTCCATTCATTAACCTCCTTACACAAAAAGTTGGTTATATGGTTGAAGCTACTGTAGAAGAACCTGAAGAAACAGCTCCTGCAACTGAAGGAAGTGTAGAACCGGCTGAGGAAACTGAAGCTCCTGCCGAGGAGACCGTAGTTCCTACTGAAAGCAGTGTAGAACCGGATTATACTGAGGCTCCTGCTGAAGAAACCGAAGCTGCTGCTGATGAAACCGAAGCTCCTGCTGATGAGACCAAAGCTCCTGCTGATGAGACTGAAGCTCCTTCTGATGAGACCAAGGCTCCTGCCGATGAAACAAAGGCTCCTGCTGATGAAACAAAGGCTCCTGCTGATGAGACCAAGGCTCCTGAAAAGAACGATGAAAAGACAGCTCCTACAATTATCAATTATTATATAATCGCTTCTCCGTCAGCTGTCGCTACTGCTTCTGCTGCTACTGCTTCTGCTGCTACAGAAGAAGTTAAGACATTTACTTACAATAATGCTAAATACAAAGTTATTGGCGAAGGAAAGGTTGCTCTTGCTAAGATTCTTAAAGATAAGAAGAAATTCA
>JAILOA010000015.1 GCA_024691065.1 Lachnospiraceae bacterium
TGTCAAATTCTTAACAAAAAATGAAGGTATAATGTGCTCATAAAATAAAAAAAGTAATGCAAACGAGATGTAAAAATTCAGTTATTTTTTTTATTAAATGTAAATATAATGTAAGTGATCAATATGGAAAATTTTGATTGAGGGGTGATCAATATGAAGTTTAACGAAACCTTTAACAGAGTGGAAATGAAATATGTTTTATCAGAAGAACAGTATCAGGCATTCATGAATCTAATCAGAGACAGAATCACAGAAGACGCATATTTTTATTCAAATATTTTAAATATATATTATGACACAGATAGTTACGAAGTAATTCGTCATTCAATCGAGAAGCCTAAGTATAAGGAAAAATTAAGACTTCGCAGCTACGGTGTTCCTACTATGGATTCAACAGTATTCGTTGAAATCAAGAAGAAATTTGACGGTAGAGTATACAAAAGAAGAATTGCCCTTCCTTTAAGAGAAGCTAAGGCTTATTTGGATCACGGCATTAAGCCGACTACTCCGGTTAACCCTCAGATTCTTAAAGAAATCGATTTCTTCCTTAAGAGAAATCCGGTCAAGGGTCAGATGTTTGTAGCTTATGACAGAGAAGCTTATGTAGGTAAAGATGATAATGGTTTAAGAATTACCATCGATGAAAATTTAAGAAATAGAGAGTCAGGTGTTGAGCTTGAAAAAGGTATGGAAGGAAAGCAGCTTTTTGATGACAACAGAAGAGTTGTTGAAATCAAGTGTTTAGGCGCTTATCCACGCTGGCTTGTAGAAGCTCTTAATTCTCTTAAGATTTATCCGGCATCATTTTCAAAATATGGTTCATTCTATAAGCAGATGGTTATCAGAAATAAAGCAAATGATCTTTCAAAGGCTAACAAATACAACGACAAGGGGGCGATCGTATGTTTACCAGCATAATTGAATCTACAACTACTACAGGAGCATCACTTACAATTCAAACCGCATTAGTTTGTTCGTTAGCATCAATAATTTTCGGTTTTATCATAGCAGGCTTTTATATGGTAAAAACAGAATATACAAAAAGTTATGTTATTACATTAGTTCTTTTACCAATGCTTACCCAGGTAATCATTATGATGGTAAATGGCAATCTTGGTACCGGTATTGCAATCATGGGTGCATTCTCATTGGTTAGATTCAGATCTATTCCGGGCGGAGCAAAGCAGATTTTAGGTATATTCTTTGCAATGGGTGTTGGACTTGCAACAGGTATGGGGTATATAACCTTCGCAGCAATGGTTACATTTATAGTAGGTATAGTAATGATGGTTCTTCAGCTCGTACCTTTCGGTGAGCAGAAGGAAAGAACAAATGTGCTTAGAATAACAATCCCGGAAGATGTTGATTATACAGACGTATTTGATGATGTATTTGCGCAGTACACAAAGAAAAATGAATTAGCGAGAATAAAGACAACAAATATGGGTACAATGTTAGAATTAAATTACAACATCATTATGAAGAACGAAGCACAAACAAAAGAGATGATTGATGAGATCAGAAGCAGAAACGGAAATCTTACGGTTATTCTTACAAGACTTCCGGACGCAGTTGCTGAACTTTAATTCCGTAATATATGAATCTGTACACATTTGTGTGCAGATTTTTTTTGCTTCCGGAAACCGCTATAAAAATGATTATATAATACTTTAGTAATAAGAAGTGCATGAGAGTCTGTAGGCTTATATGTGCTTTTTGTTTTTTGAAGTTGATTTTAAATTTGTTTACATCAATTCCCGGGTTTTTATCGATTGGATATAAGTGTTGTGCAATACATTTGAAATGATGGAAGATAAGATGTGATTTTAGTGAATAATATCCCGAATATATGTAAATTCGAACACATTTTATTTGCAAATGTGACATAAAAGAGTAGGAATTTCTTCACTGAATGAACACTTTTTGATTAGAAAATGTAGGCGTAAGAACGAAACAGCTTAGAAACTATTGTGACATTGTGATAGGAGGCGATTATTATGAGAAGAAAGTATATGAGTATTTTATTGGCAGGTTTACTTAGCACTTCATTGTTTATAACAGGATGTTCACTTAGTAACATCGCAAAGACAGGTACCGAGAGTTCTTCGGCAGCAACGGATAAAGAAAAGACTCAGGTGACGGTATCGGAGGATGATAAGACATTGTCACTGGATCTCGATAAGGATGAGGTTAAGGAGCTTTCATATAGTGAAGAGGATGCAACAAGCATTACCCTTAATGGTGACAGTGCAGAGGTTAGCGGTGATGGTGCAGAAGCTGATGGATCAACAATTACAATTTCTGCAGCCGGTACTTATATAGTTTCCGGTGAGCTTGATGATGGACAGATAATTGTTGATTTAGCTGACCAGGATGACGTGATTCTCGTATTAAATGGCGTCGAAATCACAAATAGTGACGGCCCTGCGATTCTTGTAACATCAGTCAAGAATCTGTATTTGCACACAGCTGATGGTACTGAAAATACAATCAGTGACGGAGAGAGTTATTCCGAAGATGCGACAAATAATAATTACACCGCATGCATTTTCTCTAAGGATGATTTAATCCTTAGCGGCAAAGGAACACTTACCGTAAATGCGAATTACAAAGATGCCATTACTTCCAAGGATGACCTTAAGGTTAACAGCGGTACATATGAGATTAAGGCGGCTGATGATGGTTTGGTAGGTAAGGAATCGATAACTGTAAAGGGCGGTACATTTAATATAAATACAACGGGCGATGCGATTAAATCTACATCTTACGACGATACCACCAAGGGTTATGTATATATTCAGGATGGTGATATCACAATTAATTCGGGCGATGATGCAATTCATTCAGAGCTTTATATCGTGGTTGACGGCGGTAAGATTGATATTCAGTCCTGCAACGAAGGTATAGAGAGTCAGGATATTTCTATCAATGACGGCGAGATCAATATAGTTTCTTCAGATGATGGTTTCAATGTATCCGAAGCCGGTGCAACTTCTTCCGAAAATGACTTCGGTGGAGCTCCGGGTAATTTCGGAAATGCAGGCGATCAGGGCAATACTGCTGATGGTTCGACCGATAATCAGGATGGAAACTCTGAAAATGCTGATGGCAACACCAATGGTAATATGGAGCCGCCTAGTGGTGACTTTGAAATGCCTGATGGCGAGAGACCAGAGAGACCTGAAGGAGGTCCGGGTGGACAGGGTGGCCCAGGCGGACAAGGTGGACCTGGCGGAAATACGGAAAATTCCGATGATAGCACAACGAATACTTCTACATCTACAACTTCAGATGACACAAATGTAGTGAAGACTGCAAATACTACTTCCGATGATACAAATGTAGTGAAGACTGCAAATACTACTTCCGAAAATTCTCAGGGTCTAGTTCCTGAAAAGGGTAGTGATTCAGGTGACTCAAGCAACAGTACTGATGAAAGCAGCGCTGATTCCAAGTCTTCAGATACCACTGATGAAAATGCAACCGAAGACGGCAAGGGCTTTGGCGGCAAAGGTGGCTTCGGTGGACAAGGTGGCCAGGGTGGCTTCGGTGGCGGAATGATGGGTGAGACAATCGATGGCAAGCTCATTATTTACGGCGGCACTGTTACTGTAAATGCAGGCGGCGATGCACTTGATTCTAACGGAAGCATCATTATTAATGGTGGTACAATCATAGCTTCAGGTTCTACCAATGGTGGAAATTCAGTAATTGATTTTGCGGCTGATTGTACAATTAACGGTGGTACACTTATTGCAACAGGATGTACAGGTATGGTTGAGAGTCCTACCGGTGGAGAGCAGAGTTATATCGAGGTATCCGGAAGCTCATTCTCTGAAGGCGATAAGATTGTGGTTACGGATTCCGATGGTAAGGAAATTGCTTCTACTAAGGCGCTTAAGCAGGGTGATTATGTGCTTGTGAGCGATGGAGGTATTGAAAGTGGAAGTAAGTATAGTGTGAGTGTAGCAGGGAATGAAAGTGAGGTAGAAGGGGCTTGATGGATGGCTTGATGGATGAAATGTATTGATAATTTTAGAAATCGTAAGCCTCGCATTCGTATTCAATGTATTTCCCGACACGCTCCCGCTCGGTTTGGGTTCCCTAGCGGACCGCAAAAAAGATTGTTATTAATTGTTTAGTTTAGTGTATGTATCTTACAATCTTTTTTGCTTGCTAAGCTCCCACTTCGTCACTTTGTGACTCGTGCGAGCAAGCACCGAGACCCAAAACGGTCGGGAAAT
>JAILOA010000035.1 GCA_024691065.1 Lachnospiraceae bacterium
ACTGGAAAATACTATTAAGATGATTAAGGAACTTAATATGAAGATAGTTGTCGAAGGTATAGAAACCAGGGAGCTTGCGGATTATTTTGCAAACCTCGGTTGCGACTATATTCAAGGTTATTATTATGCAAGGCCGATGGCAGGTGACGAATTCAAGAAATTTATAAAGAAAAATTCTTTACTAAATAGAAAAAGGCTTGCAATTCACTTAGAAAAAAGAACGTAATTATTACCGAAAAAAAAGATATAATAAGTGTCGGGGCAAAGACTCACATGTTTACCCAGAAAGGAAAAGACTATGATGAAGTGTTTTAAGAAAATCACAGCATTGCTATCCGCTACTGCATTAGCGGCAACAGTAATAACAGGTTGTGCAGGCAACAGTAACAGTACAAGTTCAGGAAGTAAGGAGAGCAGTTCCGAAACAAGTTCCGAGGCAGAAACTACAAGTACTAACCCTGATGCAGATGTTGATTTAAAGGCAATTGGTTCCAAAGAATTTTGTACATTGCTTGGAAACGGTACAAATCTTGGAAATACTATGGAGGCTTATGGTCACAAGGAAGGTGTGGATAAGGAAACTTCATTTTATGAAACACTTTGGGGAAATCCTGTAACAACTCAGGAAACAATTGATTATATGAAGGAAGCAGGCCTCACAACCCTTAGAATACCGGTTGCCTGGACCAATATGATGGATTTTGAAAATGGCGATTATACAATTAATGAAGCATATCTTGCAAGAGTTAAAGAGATAGTTGATTATGCCTACAATGATGAGATGTATGTTATCATCAATGACCACTGGGACGGCGGATGGTGGGGAATGTACGGCTCCGCCGATAAGGCTAAGAGAAAGTCTGCCGAGGATTTGTATGAGTCAATGTGGACTCAGATTTCGGAATATTTCCAGGATTATGATTATCATTTGATTTTTGAAGGCGGTAATGAAGAAATCGGTGATCGTTTGAATGATTTGGATGAGGACTTTAATCCGGACGGCGGAACGCTTGAGATTTCCGAAACATACGAGAAATCAAATGAAATCAATCAGAAATTTGTCGACATCGTAAGAGGTACAGGCGGAAATAACCCTGACAGATTCCTTTTAATTCCGGGTTACAGCACAGATATAACAAAATGTTCCGATGATGCCTGGAAGATGCCTACAGATACTGCTGAGGATAAATTAATTCTTTCGGTACATTATTATACACCATGGTCCTTCTGTGGCGGCGAAAGTGACGAGCATTGGGGAACCAAGCAGAATTATGAAGAGATGAATAATCTTATGGAAACTCTTTCCAAGATCGAAGAGGGTAAATACGGTGTTATTATCGGTGAATGTGCCGTTGGTCCTTTAAAGGACGGAAGCATTAAGCCGGATGCCATGAAATGGTACGAAAACCTTTATGCAAATTGTGATTATTATGGGTATGTTCCGCTCCTTTGGGATAATGGTAATCAGATGGACAGAGAGACAGGTGAATGGATTAGCGAGGATTTAAAGAATTTCTTTATTTCCAAATCAAGAACTGAGGAAGCTTCAAAGACTGAAGATGAAGTTAAGAATGAAGCTAAGGAATATATGGATAAGGCGCTTTCAGATGCTCCTAAGACATTTAAGGAGGATAGCGAGGTTGTCGATGTTTCAGATGGTAATGCGGTTGCCTGGATTATGTGGAACTCAGGAGACTGGGCACTTAATTACAGCGTTGGTGATGAATATGCACCTGATTCCTGTTCTGCAGGTATTACACCTACTGATGTTGAGATTACAGGAGAGGGAACCTATACCGTAGCGCTTGATTTTACAGGTACTGACGGAGGATGTTCTAATTCCACTGCATTTTCAGCTATAGGAATAGCAAACGGTGAGGATATATTCCCGGGCTATACTATAGATATTAAATCAGTCAAGGTTAATGGCGAAGAGTATAAGCTTGACGGAAAGCCTTATACTACATCTGATGATAAGCATTGTACAAGAGTTAATCTCTATAACAGCTGGGTTACAGGTATTCCGGATGATGCACATACCGTTGACGGAGATGTTTCAAGCGTATCACCGACTGTTATAACACCTGAGAAGCTTGGAGATGTCGAGACT
>JAILOA010000112.1 GCA_024691065.1 Lachnospiraceae bacterium
ATCATAGGTGTGATTCGTGGAAACATTGAATATACGCATATTCATCTTATACAGGGCTCTCGCGCTGTCACCCGGTGTCGAGAAACAAGGATAAGAGCTAGGTGTGAGTGTGTCTGTGCAAAGCGTTTCCTGATTTATCCAATTGAGGTCATTATTCTTAAAGAAATCCGCAACATCCTTAAAACCATAATAAAATGCATAATGCCCATTACGCCCTCTGGCTGCGGCCTGCTGGTAAATATATGAATGTACCAGATTATCTCCTGTTGCAGTAAATGTGAATCTTTTTTCTCCGGTTTCTGTCGAAGCATCATCGGAAGTATCATCTTCCGATTCTCCCTCGGATTCCTCGGTTGATGTACCTTCTTTTCCGTCAACCGGGCTATCTGCTTCTAAATTTTCTCCTGCATCTGTTCCGGAGCTATCATCTACACCGGCATCATCTGTTACAGTGCCCGAATCTTCGGTATTCCCGTTAGTATCACTTTCCGAATGACCTGAATCATTATTCTCTACATTATTATTTGATTTTTTTTCATCCATAATCCCCATAATTGCAGGAGCCGAAAAATAAACCAATAATGCTAAAAATGCTGCCAATAATCCAAATAAAATAATCTTTTTCATAGCACACCCCATTAAAAGTCAAATATGATATTATTGTATCAAAAAATCACATTTCATTCAAGATTGAATGCAACAAAAAACAACCCGGATTTTACTCCCGGGTTGTTTCTGTTTTGATTTTATAAAGATTTAAGCCCGAATTCTACTTAACCTTCAGAGTTATTATAAACCTCTTTGCTCAAATCTTAAATATCCTAAACCTATATTCTACTTAACCTTCACGTCTATTGTAACCTTCTTGGCTCCGATTGTTATGGTCATCTTGGTCTTACCCTTCTTTAGGCCCTTAACCTTAACTGTAACCTTATTCTTTGTAATAGACTTACTTGTTACCTTAGCTATCTTCTTAGGCTTATAACTTGCTTTCAAGGTATCTGTGGTCTTCTTCTTTTTATTCTCGGCCTTGATATTAAGCACTACCTTTGCTGTTTTATTTGCCTTTACGGTAACTTTCTTTTTCTTTGCTTTAAGCTTCTTGGTAGGATTCTCTACTGTTACCTTGATAGTTGCAGTCTTTCCGCCTGCCGTAAGTGTAATATTAGCAGAAGCTCCCTTTGTAGCACCCGCAGGTACCGTAATTTCTAATTCTGTATCCGAATTAACCTTAGCAGTTGCAATATTTTCCTTGCTTGATGAAACCGTAGGTCTTACCGCAGTACCGCTGGCATTAACAGACTTAAAGTTAACCTTCAGACTGCTTCCCTGTTTAACTACTACCTTACTCTGATCTACAGTAAGTGTGACCTCTGAGCCGGTTGCTGCATTAGAAGCCATTATAAGATACTGATTAATTATTACACTACCGGATGCAGCACTGCTTCCACCGTTTCCGTTATTTCCGTTGTTTCCCGGTGTATTTGTACTACCCGGTGCTGAAGTTTCACTACCCGGTGCCGAAGTTTCACTTCCCGGTGCCGCACTCTCACTACCCGGTGCCGCGGATTCACTTCCCGGTGCTGCACTCTCACTACCCGGTACCGAAGTTTCACTACCCGGTGCCGCACTCTCACTTCCAGGTGCCGCACTCTCGCTTCCAGGCACTGTAGTTTCATCAGGATCTATTACAGGAACCGGTGTGGCATCACCTGTAATATCTCCCTTATCATTATTGTCAATTTCCTCCTGTGTAAGAGCATCTATACTTGTTATACCATAACCATAGCTGTCAGCTACGTCATTTCCAAACAAGAGGAATGTAACCGTTTTACCCTTAAGTGCTAATGTATGCTCTGATATACCATCAAAACCAAAGCTCTTTCCTGTTTCAAAATCGGTAACTTCTGAAGTCTGCTCAACACCATTGTTCATGAAATGATATGTAGCTGAAGTTCCCTTAACTTCGATATAGCTTCCATCCTCAGCAATGATATGAAGTTTTTCCTCTGAAAGAAGTGAGGCCTTTTCAAATTTAATCTTAAGATACTCTGCACCCTCCAATGTATAAGTCTGCAAATTGCATCTCTCTCCAAACGGATGTGATATTTCAGGAATTTTATCTCCTGCCGGTGCATTAGGTATTACCCTGATTCCTCCGCAGATAACCTTTTTATCTTCTAATCTGAGTACTTCATAATCATATTCAGATTCATCGGAAATCTTCACTGTATATGAATAATCTACATATCCCTTATCATCATCATATTTGTTAAATGTAACATCAGGAATTGTAGCTGTGATGCTTGTTCCCTCGCCTTCAATCTTAGCCATTGTATCTGTCATGGTATCAAGTCCGTACCAGGTATATCCGTAGGTTACATCGCTTGCAAGGTTCTTTGCACTAAGCTTTAATGTTACCTCGTCTCCCGGACGAACATATAACTGATCGGTTGTTGCACTGAAACGTGGTGCTACTTCAAATGTAAAGTAACGAACCTCACCTCTGGTCCAAACCTTTACCCTGTACTCTCCGTAATCATCCTTGGTAAGCGGGTTAAACACAAGAGAGTTTTCTGTTTTACCTTCAATTATCTCATATTCATCATCTTCATCAGATTCAGGAGCAGAACCGCTTATATAATTTACTGTCGCTACATTTTTTTCTTCTTCCACCTTCTTAGACCATTCATAATAAACAGCCTCATCAGCTTCTGCATATACATTCATTGTAAGCTTTCCGGTTGAATCTGCGATAGGATTCTTAACGCCCGGACTTGTGAAGAGATGTGTATTTACATAAACATAATAATATGCATAAAGGGTATCAACAGGAGTCTTAATTTCACATCTGTAATAGCCTAAATCATCCTCGCTTACATCAGAAAGGGTTAATGTATTTGAATCTCCATAAACCTCCTGATTATACTTCTTTGCGCTACCCTCGAGTGCATTGATATCACATCTTGTCCATCTTCCGTACTCTGTAGCCTTGTACCAGGAATAACTGATGCTCTTATCGTATTCGGCAAATGCATAGGCTTCAAGATCAAGCACTGCCTCACCGCCGAAGGTTGTGGCAATACCCTTTACCTCGCCTTCATTAAGTGCATCATAATCAACCTCTAAGCTGCTGGTCTTAACAAGCGCAATTGTTACCGTGGCAATGTTTCCATCCTCGTCGGTAATTGTAAGTACATAATTACCGAACTGCGTATCTACTATATTTTTAATCACAAGTGAATTATCATTGGCATTTTCCAAAAGATAATATTTGGATATATCACTTGTATCGCCTGTTCCGAAATACCATCTGTAGGTAAGGTCCTGTCCCTTTGTGGAATAAGCATCCACGGCAAGTCTTACATGTGTTCCGAGCGGTGCATACATGGTTGTGTCCATTCCATCCGGAAGAGATACCTTTATATCATCCTCGCTGCCCTCTAAAAGAGTTGTAAAGTATGTAAGGCAAGGTGCGCCATCCTTATAAACCACGAGAAGATAATCCGTATAATCGTTCTCGCCTGCATTTGTAATATTATATTCCAGGCTGTTTGCACCCGGAATAGGTACATATTTCTCACCGACAGCCATTAAATTGCCGGTTTCAGGATCAACATAAGAACTATCAGGAACAAAGTATTCACTTCCCTGCTGATAACCATTCTCTACCTCATCGCTATCAGGGTATTTGATATACCATTGATAAGTTCCATCCTCAGCAAAATTATCTACCTTCGGCATAAGCGCTATATCATTTCCTAACTGACAGTAGCGATTTTCTTTATCCTCCCTATATACTTCACTTGTGAAACCAAGAGTATTAAATGACTGAGTCCATGTACGTGTAAATCCGTCTGCCTCGGTATAGCTTGCAACAACCATGATATATCCGTAATCATCGGCTGTTATTTTATCAACCACATAAGTACTTTCGGTTTCTCCTTCAATAGGAACCATATGTGCTGTAGTATTGGTAACATTTGAAAGATCATTAAGATCTATTCTGTACCACTGATATGTAACACTATCAAGATCCATGCCTTCCTCGTTGTTAACCATACGAACACCGTAAGCAGCAGAATCTCCGATAACCTTAATCTGCTCTGTGGCAGTTGTAGGCTCAATTGTCGCCTCCTCGTAAGGCTTGATTCTAAAGAGCATTTCAACCGTCTTCTCTACAGGAAGCTTCGTAGATGCATCTACCTCGGTTGTCTGATAGGTAACGACACATTTATAAAAACCGTAGCTGTACTCACTTACAACCTCATAATATGAGTCACTCTTCTCGTCAAGCTCTACCCAGCTTAAATTATAGCCGTCAACGGTATCATATGATCCATCTGCCATACTGTCCTTGACGTCAGGAGTATTAATTCCCTCAAACCATTGATATTCAAGGTGTACCGGATTTTTAAATGTAATGTCCGGTGTCATGGTTACCTCTTCTCCAATTGCCCTGTAATAAAGCTTTGTACGGGAATCGTAGGTTGGTTCCTCTTCATTGGTTCTAAGATAAATAAGTACCTCAGCTTCATTTTGGGTATCGTTTACTATTACCCTGTAAACGCCAAAATCACTGTTCTTAATTTCTTCAATTGTATATGTAGCTTCCTCACTGCCAAGCGCATCAAATTCTCCCGTTCCCTGGTTAAGTTTCGCCCATTTATAGCTAATAGGATAAGTTTCGCTGTCATTATTCTTAGCAACAACTTCAAGTGTTACGCTTGTACCCTTCTCGGCACGAACAGTTGTATTCTTTGCCATAACTAGAAGTCCGGAATCACCCACAACCCTAAAGTACTTATCATAGCTGCCGGTTACACCGTCATTGTCATAATCATTTCTGCAAATATAAAGTCCTGTTTCGGTTGCTTCATATTCATCTTCTTCGCCTACGAGTAAATAGTACTCATAAGAATCAACTACATACTCACTGTATATACCGGTTTCTCCGGTTTCAATAAGCTTATAAGAATAAGACTTAGGAATCTTTATATATTCCATACCCTCGGGAAGCGCTTTAACCTCTTCTTCGCTGATTTTTTTATACCAATATCTGTCTGTCTTAACCGAATCATCAATCTCAGTATCATCAACAAGTGTAACCGATTCACCCGAAAGCTTAACATTTACAGGATTATCTCTGTCACCCGTCACCTTGAAATCGATAACATTTAAATGGAATTTATAAACATAGTATTCATCTACATCACCCCACTCATCGGTAACATGAGCAGTCAGATAATAATTATCACTGAATTTTGATGGATCTGCAAGCGATGCCTGAAGTGAAAGCTCGTTTGTTTCGGAAAGCACTTCAAGTGTATTATCATTTTTATAAGAAGCCTTATATGTCCAATAATAATTAATATTATATTCATCACCTAATAAACAGTTTGCAAACATAGTTGCCGTATCGCCCTCAACAACATCTGTCTCCATACGTGCGGTACTTATCAGATCCGAATCACCGGAAAGTCTGATTCCCACATCCGTAAGCTCATAATCACTTTTGGCTGTGACTGTGAAAGGAACCTCATACTTTAACTCTCCAAGACCGGCAGATGCAAAGTTCACCGCAACAACACATTTATAGGTTGTATCATAATCCGTTACAGGAGTTGTAAGTGATGAACTATGAGCATGTGTAATCTCTGTTTCATTTCCTTCTGAGTCAATTGCATACCAGGTATAAGTAAAACCTGACGGCTTTTGTTCATCCTTCAATGCAGTTGTATCTACCTTTACTGCCATTATAGCATCTTCACCGACAGCTACGGCAGTTTTGGAATTATCGACATCCCGGGTTACACCGAGCGATTTAACAGCTCCCTGATAGGTTATTTTATAAGAACCCAATTTTCTCGCACCGTAGGTTACTTTGGCATCTATAACATATTTACTTACAAAATCCTTCTCACCGTCATCATCTAAATCCATATATTTATAGAAATACATATACTGACACAGAGTTGTTCCATATTTCAAAAGAGTTTGCGTTCTCTCGGAATCGGAAACCGAAACTGAACCCTTTGGGCCATAAGCAGTTATGGTATAATATATATTAGGTTGTAAATTATAATCTGAATTAGGGGTATACATATTTGTATTAAAAATCGGGTTAGCATAAGAACCATAATCATCATAAGTACCTTCAAAAATATACTTATCAGAACTATCGTCAAATGCATCATTCTCACTATAGAATACCCTTTCAAAATAATTTGCACAGGATGTATTATTAGCATATCCAAAAAT